>JANOLL010000452.1:0-3413 GCA_031419775.1 Polaromonas sp.
GTGCGCCATTGGCCGCGCGACCAACAAGCGCTTTGTCTGTTATGCCAATGCTCAGCGCATGACGCTCGAACCTGGGCTGGTCACTCGGCCTGTTCCAGCGCTGTCAGCCCCGGGTTGACTGTCTGCCCAGCCCTACGCTAACCCGGGCTACCGCTTGTAGGCTAATGTAGCGCCATGAAATTATTGTTTGTCAGGCTAGGCTGGCGCTCGCTCTGGCGTGACTTGCGCGCTGGGGAGTTAAGACTCTTGATCGTAGCCGTCGCACTTGCGGTTGCTGCACTCACTGCTGTGGGATTTTTTGCCGACCGGCTCAAGGGCGGGCTTCAGCGTGATGCTCGGCAGCTTCTGGGCGGCGATGCCGTGATCCGCAGCGACGAACAGACCCCCGCCATCTTCATCGCGCGGGCACAGGCGCTTGGCCTGAGGGGTATTTCGACCGTGAGCTTTCCAACCATGGGTCGCGCGACGGACGCCGACGGTGGGGCCAGCAAACTGGTGGCTTTCAAGGCTGTGCCCGACGGCTATCCCCTTCGTGGCAGCATGACCGTGTCAGAGGATCTTGAGGGCGCGGGGAAGCCCACCCGCGACGTTCCAGCCCCTGGAACCGCGTGGGCCGATGCGGCACTGTTTGACGGTCTGAATCTCAAGCCTGGGCAAATGCTGCTGATGGGCGACACCCGTTTCACGCTGACCCGCGTGATTGTGCAGGAGCCTGACCGCGGTGCTGGTTTCATCAGCTTTTCGCCGCGGGTCATGATTAACCAGTCAGACGTAGCGGCCACCGGTTTGATTCAACCTGCCAGCCGCATCAGCCACCGCTTTGCCGTTGCCGGCGATGAGCCAGCCGTCAGCGCCTATGTCAAGTGGGCCAGCGACGAGATTAAAAAGCCATTCGAGCAGTCGGGCATCAGGGGCGTACGGCTGGAGTCTCTCGAATCGGGAAGCCCTGAAATGCGGCAGACACTCGATCGAGCCGAGAAATTTTTGAATCTTGTTGCCTTGCTCGCTGCCTTGCTCAGCGCCGTGGCGGTGGCGATTGTGGCGCGCGGGTTTGCTGCAAAACATCTGGACGACTGCGCCATGCTGCGCGTGCTCGGCCAGCCGCAGGGCACCATTGCTCTGGCTTACACCTTTGAATTTGTGTTGGTCGGGTTGGCAGCCAGCACCTTGGGCGTGGCAATCGGCTACGGAGTGCATCACGGTTTCGTGCTGCTTCTGGCGGGCCTGGTTGAAACGGCGCTGCCCGCCGCTACGGTGTGGCCAGTGGTGTTTGGGCTGGGCATGGGCCTGACGCTGTTGCTGGCTTTTGGCCTGCCGCCGGTGCTGCAGCTCGCACAGGTACCGCCGCTGCGCGTGATCCGACGAGACGTCGGCAACCTCAAGCCGGCCTCTCTCGCGGTTCTGGGCTTCGGTACCCTGGGATTTGCGGCCTTATTGGTCGCTGCCAGCAGCGATTTAAAGCTGGGGCTGATTGCGGTGGGTGGCTTTGCGGGTGCCGTACTGGTATTTGCGCTAGCCAGCTTTGCAGCGGTGAAATTGTTGCGCGCCAGCGTCAACGAAAGCACGGCGCCCCGCTGGCTGATGTTGGCCACCCGGCAACTCTCCGCTCGCCCGGTTTATGCGGTGGTGCAGACCAGCGCACTGGCAGTTGGTTTACTGGCGCTGATGCTGCTGGTGCTGCTTCGTACCGATCTGGTTGACAGTTGGCGCAAAGCCACGCCACCCGATGCGCCCAACCGGTTCGTCATCAATGTGCAGCCGGATCAGGGCGACGCCTTCCAAAAAGCATTGCGCGACGGTGGAGTCAAGAAGTTTGACTGGTATCCCATGATTCGTGGCCGTCTGGTAGCCGTCAATGGCAAGCCGGTGACGCCCGATGACTTTGAAGACGACCGTGCCAAGCGACTGGTCGACCGCGAGTTCAATCTGTCCAACAACACGGTGCAACCCAGCCATAACCAGATTGTGGGCGGGCGCTGGACGGCGGGCGAAGCCGGGGCCATCAGCGTTGAAGAGGGCATTGCCAAAACGTTGGGACTCAAGTTGGGCGACAGCATGCGATTTGATATGGGCGGACAACTCATAGAAGCGAAGATCACCAGTTTGCGCAAGGTCGATTGGGGTTCCATGCGGGTTAATTTCTTTGTGATGTTTCCGGTCGCAACGCTGACTGATGTGCCGGTGTCTTACATCAGTGCGTTTCGAGCGCCCGAGTCACGTGTGCAACTTCCGGGGCAGGGTAGGCAGCCGAGTTTTGACAATGAACTGGTCAAGGCCTTTCCCAACATCACCAATGTCGACATGAGCAACACGCTGGCACAAGTGCAGCGCGTGCTGGACCAGGTCATTCGCGCAGTGGAATTTTTGTTCGGATTTACGTTGGCTGCTGGTCTGGTCGTGCTGTTTGCAGCGATCACTGCGACCCGTGAAGAGCGGGCGAAGGAGTTTGCCATCATGCGGGCCGTTGGGGCCAAGGCGGCACTGCTACGGCAGGTGCAGCGCGCCGAGCTGATCGGCGTAGGACTGCTGGCCGGGTTTTTGGCCTCTGTCGTGGCGTTGGCTGTGGGTTGGGGTCTGGCCCGTTATGTTTTTGATTTTGCCTGGACCGGTTCCTGGTCGGTGCCACTGGTCGGCAGTGCAGCGGGCGCCTTGCTGGCGCTCAGTGCTGGCTGGTGGGGACTGCGTTCAGTGCTCAATACGCCCGTTGTAGAGACTCTGCGCAAAGCTCAATAATTTCTTATGCAGATCCAAGAGAAACCGCCGGGCAGCCCGCCATTTGAAACGCTTTTTGACTGGATGGGCGGCGAAGCCAAGGTGAGGGCGCTGGTCGAACGCTTTTATGATCTGATGGACCTGGAGCCTGGCTACACGGCCTTGCGCGCCGCGCACGGCAGCACGCTGGACAACGCAAGGCAGCGCCTGTTCTGGTTTTTATGCGGCTGGCTGGGTGGGCCGCAGCATTACACCGATCGCTTTGGTCACCCGAAGTTGCGCATGCGGCATATGCCGCAGCAAACTGGCGGTGGTTCTATCGGCATCTTGGAGCGCGATCAATGGCTGGCCTGCATGAATCAGGCAATGGCTGAAACAGGAGTAGCCGATGCTTTGCGGGAGCGCCTCAATACGTCATTTTTCCAGACGGCGGACTGGATGCGTAACCGCGGAGAGTAGCGGGGTGGCGTGCATAGCCTGATGAGTATGACCGGAATAGTTCAAAAAAGTTATTAAGCTATTAAAATAATAGCATTAAGCCAATGTATTTGTTGGGCTAGCGGCCGTTATCGCATTAACCCTGAGCCAGCAGCACCACCAGTGCGCCGGCGCCGCCTTGGGCGGGTCGCGCTTGCACGAAGGCCAAAACTTCCTGTTTCTGAATCAGCCAGCTCTGCACCTTGCCTTTGAGTATGGGCGTT
>JANOLL010000453.1:0-1634 GCA_031419775.1 Polaromonas sp.
CGAAGTGGCCGCGGCACTGGACTCTGAAGTCGATTCGCTTGAGGACGACCGCTGTTATCACCCTGAAGTGATGGACGTTCGCGGCGCAGTGGCCGACATGACGCCCGAGGAGCAGGCCTCCTTCAAGGGCGAGGAGCTGCCAGCGTTCGCGCAGGTCTGGGCACTTGGCTTCATGTTTGCGGTCGAGTATTGGCCCGAGGACTGGGCCGCCCCGCGTGACAAGGATGCGGCTAAATGGCTGGACGATGCGTTGCAGTCCGTGGTGGCCATGACCGAGGACGATACCGACGCGCCCGAGGTGTCACCGCTGAGTGAAGAGGGCGCACCGAGTACCAGCATTGCGCGGCTCAACGCGTTTGGTGAGGCGATCTGGGCCGTTTATGACCTGCGCGAGCTGTGGCAAACCATTGGTCCCAAGGTCGAGACGGTTCGCGTGGAAGCCACTCCGGGACGCAATGACCTGTGCTACTGCGGCAGCGGCAAGAAGTACAAGAAATGCCACGGAGCCGGATAAAACCTGCCCGTCCGAATCGCATGTGACGCAACCGGCTTTCAGCGGTGAATCAGACAAAAAATCGCCGCAGGGCCTCAGATGTCTCCTCGGGAAGCGACTCGGGAATGAAGTGACCCGCAGGCATGGCGTTGCCGGTCACGATGCCGCTGCACTGGGCTTGCCACAGCGCCATGGGATCGAACAGGCGGTGGACCACACCGAGTTCGCCCCATAGCACCAGCATGTCACAGCTGACTTTCTCGCCCCGTGCGCGGCTGTCGCGGTCATGGGTCAGGTCGATCCCGGCGCTGGCTCGGTAGTCTTCGCAGGCGGTGTGCAGGGCTTCGGCATTACAAAAGCAGCGTTCGTATTCACTGAGTGCCTGCGGTTCGATATAGCCGAGGCCCGAACTTCCCCAGCCGCCCAGCTTGGCATGCAAATAAGCCAGCGCGGTTTCAGGATGGTTGGCACCCATCATGATTTCCGGCAAAGGCGCAGCTTGCAACATGTGAAACCAGTGGTAGTAAAGGCGGGCAAAGTCCATGTAGGGCTGGCTCATGCTGTTGCCTTCATACATGTCCAGCGTGGGAGCGATGTCTATCACGCAGAGCTTGCTGACGCGCGCGGCGTAATCCAGTGCCAGACGGTGCGCCACCCGCCCACCACGGTCGTGGCCGCAAAGAAAAAAAGTGTCAACGCCCAACGTATCCATGACCGCCACCATGTCATGCGCCATGTTGCGCTTGCTGTAGTTGCTGTGGTCCGGCAGGCCTGGTGTTTTGGATGATTCACCGTAGCCGCGCAGGTCGGGCATGACCAGAAAGAAATGCTGTCCCAGCCGCTGGGCCACCCGGTGCCACATCACATGCGACTGCGGAAAACCGTGCAGCAGCAACAAGGCCGGCCGCAGCGGGTCTCCCGGCGTGACCTTTGAAAACCGTGCGTGGATGGACGCGCCATTGACTTCGAAGCTGCGCGATTCAAACCCGTCAAACCAGGACGCAGTCATGGCCTGCCCATCCAGGCGGATTCAAACTGTGGACGATGAACCGGGTTGCGCGCCATGTTGCCTCCTCCAATGGTATGCGCCCCTGCAGATCGGATTAAAACGATGCTGTTGGGGGCGTAGTCGCCTTTTTGC
>JANOLL010000454.1:0-3400 GCA_031419775.1 Polaromonas sp.
CGACTCGGCCGCCCCACTTCCGCGAACGCCAGAGGCCTTGGCCATCGTGGCGCTACAAGAGCGCGTGCAAGCTCTGCAAGAAGCGGCCAGCGCGTTGCACGAGCAGATGCTGGCATCGTCCGAGCTGATCAAGACACTGGCAGAGCAAAATGCCCAGCTTGTCCAGCGCATAGAAACCCAGCGCGTTCGCTTGCTCTTACTCGCAGCCTTGTGCGGGGTCGGCGTGCTGGCCGTGACAGCGCTTATCTGGCTGCGCTGAGGTCTACGCCTTTCTGAAGGTCGCAGAGGACGGGAAAGCTCTCATGCAGCTGGTGGGCGCCGGTGCTAGACTTTTTGGGCTGACCGAATGGTCGGCTTGCTCTGCCATCACCCACACCATTTCAATCACTGGAGACCAAGGCATGAAATCTATCGTAAGCGTGATACTGGCATTGTTGCTGGCCGCTATGGCCGGTTGCGCCAGCACCTCCGGCACATCGCACATAGCGGGCAGCAGCGCCATGCCGAAGATCGTCATGGAAGAATTCATGGTGCCCTCTGGTGATCCGGGCATCGAACTGTATGTTCGTAACAAGCGTCCCGCTGGCGTCACCCGCTTTTCAGACCAGAAGGTTCTTTTGTATGTGCACGGCTCAACTTATCCGGCGGAAACTGCGTTTGACTTGGCGCTCGATGGCCTGTCATGGATGGATTACATCGCCCAGCGCGGCTACGACGTTTATCTGGTCGACCTGCGAGGCTACGGCCGCTCCACTCGGCCACCCGAAATGTCACGGCCCGCTGCCGACAACCCACCCATCGTCCGCACAACCACGGCAGTCAAGGACGTGGGCGCAGCGGTTGAATTCATTTTGAAGCGGCGCGGCGTCAACAAAATAAACTTGCTCGGCTGGTCGTGGGGCACGAGCACCATGGGCTGGTACACCGCTCAAAACAACGCGAAGGTTAACAAGCTGGTGCTGTATGCCCCGCAGTGGATTCGAAACACCGCGTCGCTTACTGACTCCGGCGCGCCACTGGGCGCTTACCGCAGCGTGTCCATGGACTCCGCCAAGGCGCGGTGGCTGACGGGTGTGCCAGAAGACAAAAAGGCCGCGCTGATTCCGCCGGGCTGGTTCGAGGCCTGGTCGGCCGCCACATTGGCCTCGGACCCGGTGGGATCAAAGATGGACAAGCCAGTCTTGCGCGCGCCCAATGGTACGTTGCAGGACACCCGCGAATTTTGGGGCGCTGGAAAGCCGCTCTACGACCCAGGTCTGATTCGCGTGCCTACTTTTCTGGCCCATGCAGAATGGGATGCGGACCTGCCCAGCTACATGTTGCATGCTTATTTCGCCAAACTGACCAATGTGCCCTACAAGCGCTATGTCGAGATTGGAGAAGGCACGCACACCATCATCATGGAGAAAAACCGCATGCAGTTGTTTCAGGCGGTTCAGCAGTTTCTCGACGAAGATTTTCAGGCCAGGCGTTGAGTGAACAGGTGCGCCGTCGCGGCGGACTACCCAGCCGCCCGGCGGCTTGCAACGAAAAACCGCGCCCGAAGGCGCGTTTTTCATTAATGCATCGTGCGTTTACTTAGCCACCACACGCACCATCTCCAGGCACTTGTTCGAGTAACCCCACTCGTTGTCGTACCAGGCGACGACCTTGATGAAGGTGCTGTCCAACGCAATGCTCGCGTCCGCGTCAAAAATCGATGTGCGGGTATCGCCGCGGAAGTCGGTCGCCACCACCTTGTCTTCGGTGTAGCCCAACACGCCTTTGAGCGCGCCCTGACTTTGCGCCTTCATCTCTGCGCAGATTTCGGCCATGGTGGCGGCGCTGTTCAATTCGCAGGTCAGGTCTACCACCGACACATCCGATGTGGGAACGCGAAATGACATACCGGTGAGCTTTTTGTTGAGTTCCGGAATCACCACGCCAACCGCCTTGGCCGCGCCGGTGGACGACGGAATGATGTTTTCCAGAATGCCGCGACCGCCGCGCCAGTCTTTGTTGCTGGGGCCGTCTACGGTTTTTTGCGTGGCGGTGGTGGCATGCACGGTGGTCATCAGGCCGCGCTTGATGCCCCACTTGTCGTTGAGCACCTTGGCAACTGGAGCCAGGCAGTTGGTGGTGCATGACGCGTTGGAAATGATCGCCTGGCCGGCGTAAGTCTTGTCGTTGACACCAAAGACGAACATCGGGGTGTCGTCTTTTGAAGGAGCGGAGAAGATCACTTTTTTGGCACCGGCAGCCAGATGTTTTTCACCAGAAGCCTTGTCCAGAAAGAGGCCCGTTGATTCAAGCACCACATCGGCGCCGATTTCGTTCCATTTGAGGTTGGCGGGGTCGCGTTCCTGCGTCAGACGAATTTTCTTGCCATTGACGATGAGGGTGTTGCCGTCAATCGAGACGTCGCCCTTAAAGCGGCCGTGCACCGAGTCATATTGCAGCATGTAGGCCAGGTAGTCGGGCTCCAGCAGGTCGTTGATACCGACAATTTCAATGTCGGGAAAGCTCTGGACCGCTGAGCGAAATACATTACGGCCGATTCGGCCAAAACCGTTGATGCCTACCTTGATTGCCATGCCTGATGCTCCCGGGAAGTTAAAACTTGCGTGTGTATAAAACGGTCTTTGATTATTTGGCCAAAACCTTGCGCACGGTGTCAGCCAAGTTCTCTGGCGTGAAACCGAAATGCTTGAACAGCGCGGGGGCCGGCGCAGATTCACCATAGGTGTCAAGACCCACCACCGCCGCGCAGCCGTACTTCCACCAGCCGTCGGTCACACCCATCTCGACCGCGATGCGCGGGATACCGGCCGGCAACACTTGCGCCTTATAGGCCGTCTTTTGTTGATCAAATGTGGTGGTACTCGGCATGGATACGACGCGTATTGCTATTTTAAATGTAGCAAGCAGTTCTTGCGCCTTCAGGGCCAGCTGCACTTCCGAACCCGTTGCAATGATGACGGCCTGGGCTTTTTTGTTGAGCCCGACTTCGGTGGGCTCGGCGAGGACGTAAGCGCCCTTGCTGATTTCACCGAGGTCGGTCTTGGGCGCGTACGGCAAATTCTGGCGGCTTAACAGCAGCGCAGTCGGCTTGTTCTTGTTTTGCAGCGCCACCGCCCAGGCCACTGCAGTTTCGGCAGTATCGCCGGGTCGCAAGACGTCAAGGTTGGGGATCAGGCGCAGGCTAGCCGCGTGTTCGACCGACTGGTGCGTCGGGCCGTCTTCGCCCAATCCAATTGAATCGTGCGTGAAGACATGGATGACGCGCAGCTTCATCAGCGCCGCCATGCGGATGGCGTTGCGACTGTAGTCACTGAAGGTCAAGAAGGTGCCGCCGTAGGGAATGTAGCCACCGTGCAGCGCCACGCCGTTCATGATGGCAGCCATGCCGAACTCGCGCACG
>JANOLL010000455.1:0-1512 GCA_031419775.1 Polaromonas sp.
GGGATGTCGTGGACATAGTCAAGCAGGGTGGCAAAGTCGGCGATTTCGCCAGACGTGCACATCTTGCCGCGATAAGCATTGACGTTCTGCCCCAGCAGCGTAATTTCCTTGACGCCCTGATCGGCCAATCCGGCCACTTCAACCAGCACGTCTTCGAATGGGCGGCTGACTTCTTCACCGCGCGTGTAGGGCACCACGCAGTAGCTGCAGTATTTGGAGCAGCCTTCCATGATGGACACAAAGGCGCTGGCCCCTTCGGTTCGGGCTGGCGGCAAGTGGTCAAATTTTTCAATTTCAGGAAAACTGATGTCGACTTGCGACTGCCCGGATAGGGCGCGCCTGGATAACAAATCTGGCAGGCGGTGCAGGGTTTGCGGACCAAACACCACGTCGACATAGGGTGCGCGCTGGATGATGGCCGCGCCTTCCTGGCTGGCCACACAGCCGCCCACGCCAATCAGCACGCCATTTTCTTTCAGGTGTTTGACGCGGCCAAGGTCGCTAAATACCTTTTCTTGCGCTTTTTCACGCACCGAGCAGGTGTTGAACAAAATCAGGTCGGCGCGTTCCATGTCCAGCGTCTGTTCGTAGCCCTGGGCGGCATGGAGAACGTCCGACATCTTGTCAGAGTCGTACTCGTTCATCTGGCAGCCAAAGGTTTTGATAAAGACTTTTTTACTCATTATGCTATAAAAATAATAGCTAATAGCCCAAAAAAATATAGGGCTAGGCAGACTTTTTACTGAAATTTGCGGTGATGTCGGCCTGAAAGTTCAGACATCACGGCTTGTAGGCGGGCAACTGCTGGTAGCTCGTCTTGCCATCATCAGATGCGGCGGGCGTGTCAAACATCGAGCGGATGTTGCTGAGGATGCCGCCGTCCTGGCCCGGCATCTTTTGCTTGATTTCGTCGCCGTTGAGCACCCAGATCTGATGCACCAGGCCGGTGTTGTCTCGCGTGTAGTTGACCGCCAGCCGTTGTCCCGTCAGCGTGCCCGAAAGAATCAGGTTGTTGTTGGCATCACGAATACGCACCCCGGGCGACAGGCGATCGGTCCTGCCATTCATCGAAATTTCGGGTGCCGTGAAAACCACCAGTTCACCACGGACCGCAGATTTGGGAAACTGCCGGACCTTGGGAATCGCATCTTCGGTTTGGGCGATGGCGCTGGGGATATGAAGGCCGGACATAGCGCCCGTCAAAATCAGGATGGCCATCAGGCCGGGGGCGCAGCGATTCATGGTTGTTGTCCAGAGGCTGTGAAGGTCATGAGGCATTGGCCTCAAGCCGGAAGGCTGGTGGTGATAGGTGGATTTGAACCACCGACATCAGCATTATGAATGCTGCGCTCTAACCAACTGAGCTATATCACCTCGCCGCAAATTATAGCTGAGGGGGTGCCGCAGCGCCGGGCCGCCCCAAGCCAGGCCAGCCCCCTCGGGGGGCAGAGAAATTTCGAAGTGGGGAACGTGGGGGCTCAACAATCATCGATGGGTAAACACCGGCTTGCG
>JANOLL010000456.1:0-3408 GCA_031419775.1 Polaromonas sp.
AGCTCCACGCAGCGGTCTTCATGACCGGGTGGATTCACCGTATTGATACGTACCAACGCCTGGGTCAATGCAACAGGATCAGGGACGGTCATAAAGCCTTTGACGCGTTAGTAGGATCAATCTGATCAGCCAAAATATGCGGCTCTCACTTCTTCGTTGTCGTTCAATTGCTGCGCGGTACCCTGCGCTACCAACCTCCCCTGAGACAGCACGTAGCCATGATGGGCAATAGCCAATGTCTGGCGCACATTTTGCTCGACCAGGAGCACCGTGATACCGAGACGGTTAATGTCGCCAATGATGCGGAAATTTTCCTTCACATACAGCGGGGAAAGCCCGAGCGACGGCTCGTCAATAATCAGGAGACGGGGTTGTGCCATCAGACCGCGCCCAATCGACACCATCGCTTGCTCACCACCAGACATGGTTCCTGCGAGCTGGATACGCCGCTCCTTTAAGCGGGGAAATAGCCCGTAGGTCCGCTCTATGCGACGCTTGACTTCCGCCTCATCGCGCTGCTGGTAAGCACCGACACGAAGGTTTTCTTCAACCGTCATCTTTGGGAAGACCTTGCGACCTTCCGGAATGCAGGCAATGCCGCTAGCAATCACACGGTGCGTAGGCAACCCGCTTATCGGCCTGCCGTCAAAATCAATGCTGCCGGTATGAGTCGGAGTCAGGCCAAGGATAGAGCGTATAAGCGTTGACTTACCCGCACCGTTTGCGCCCAGGATGCAGGTGATGCTGCCCTGCGCCACGGTCAGCGACAGGCCATGCAGCACATCAATCCGGTCATAGGCGGTGTAGATTTCGTTGACGGTCAGCAGATTGCTCATGCCGTCGCCTCCTGCCCCAAATACGCCACCTGAACTTCAGGATCATGGGTGATCTCGTCAAAGCTTCCTTCGGCGATTTTTTTGCCGTAATTGAGCACCACACAGCGCTGGGTAATGCGCTGGATCACACCCATCTCGTGCTCGATGATCACGATAGTGAACGGCGACAAGCGCTCGCGCACCATCAAAATATCGTCCATTAACTCGCGCGTTTCGTCATGGGTCATGCCCGCCGACGGCTCATCGAGCAGCACCAGCCGCGGATTGGAGACCAGCGCACGGCAGATCTCGACTCGCCTGCGGTCGATCATGCTCAAACTGCCTGCCGGCTGCCACATTTTTTCCGCCATGCTGTCGCTGAAGGTCTGCAGCAAGGCATGCACTTGCGCTACGGTCTGATCAAATTGCTCACGCAAGGCCTTGCGCTGAAGCAAGTTGAAAAACAGCCCCGCATTCAAGTGCTGAGTCTGGCCAATCGCCACATTGTCAAAAACAGTCAAGGGCAGCGAGAGCCGGGAGCGCTGAAACGTTCGGGTGACACCCGCACGGTAAACCGCCTGGGGCGTCTGGTGCGTCAGGTCCTTTCCATCGAGAAACACCTTCCCGCTTGAGGCCGCGTACAAGCCGGTCACCACATTGAAAAACGTGGTTTTGCCAGAGCCATTGGGGCCCAGCAACCCTAGAATTTCATGCTCGTTGACGACCATATCCAGTGCATCCAGCGCGGTTACGCCGCCAAAACGCATGGTCAAGGCCCGGGCTTCAAGCAAAGGCGCGGTCATGGTGAAGTCCTGACCGGAAAATAGCTGCGAACGGTACGCGGCACCAGACCGTCGGGTCGAAAAAGCAGGATAAAAATTACCAGCATGGCGTACAGCAAGAAACGGTACTCCTGGATGAACTGGAATTTCTCGGGAAGGATCAGCACGATGGTCGCAGCCGGCAAAATGCCCCACGGATTTCCAATACCGCCCAGAATGAGAATGGACACCAGAATCAGTGAATCGGCAAACGTGAAATTATTTGGCGCGACGTAGCTGGTCATCATGCCGTAGACCGCACCCGCGAGTCCTGCCAAAAAATTTCCAAGGGTAAACGCCAGAATTTTCCACCGCACGATCGCCACGCCAAAGACTGCCGCTGCGACCTCGTCGGTGCGAATCATGTCCATCGACAAACCCATCCACGACCGTTCGACGCGGCGGACAAAGACAAAAGCCAGCAGGCACAAGGCCAGACATACCAGGACGTAATTGGCATAAAACGATATCTCAACTTTGCCTATCACCAAGCCTTCGTTCAGTTGCCAACCGAAGAGCGTCATGCCAGGAATGCGCAGCCCCTGAGGTCCGCCCAAGGTATCGTTGACCTCGAGAAAGCTTTTGAACAAAATGCCGAATGCGATGGTCACGAGCGCCGCATAGTGGCCGCGGGTTCGCAGTACCGGCCAGATCAGCAGTGAACCAAGCGCCGCTGCGATAGCCCCCCCAGCGAGCAGCACCAACAGGTGCGGGAGCGCGGTGTGCGTGGCCAAGGTAGCAGCCGTGTAACTGCCGATGCCAAAAAATGCTGCGCCGGCAAAGTTGACCACTCCGACATAGCCAAACTGCAAATTCAGTCCGAGGCACACAACCGAATAAAGCAGCACAGTGCACAGAAGCAACAACGCAAAATGGATGTCATAAAAAGCAACGGCAAGTGCCAGCACGCCAACCGTGCAGCCAACGCCCAGCAAGCGCGGGGATGCGTTGGCCGCTGCGCCCAATGGCTCAGCCCAGTTCAGCTTGCGCAAGCCCATCATGGCAACCACGACCAACACCAGTAGCGCGCCAACCGCTAGCTGGCTTTCCGCGTGCAGCAAGGCCCACAGATATATAAATACCGAGGTAATGGCCGCAAGCAAGTGCATCTTCGATTTCACGGTAGCCGTCATGTCAAACCCGCTCGCTCGAACGTTCAGCGATGAGCCCGGTTGGCTTCCAGGCCATCAGCAAAATCACCATCACAAAGGCAAACACATCCTTGTAAGCACTTGGAATCGAGGGCGTGATCATGGGTAGCACCACCGCCCCAAAAGTCTGGAGTGCCGCAAATAAAAATCCACCGATGATGGCGCCCAGAAAATTGCCCAAACCGCCCAGGATGGCGGCTGAAAACCCAATCACGCCAAGCAGCAGACCAATCCCAAAATTGATCTCGTTGTAGTACAGGCCGTTCATCACGCCTGCCATGGCGGCCAGTGCGGATCCAAGGCCAAACGTAAACAACACGACCCGCTGAAAGTTGATGCCCATCACGCGGGCGGTCTCGCCATCCTGAGCGACTGCACGGATGGCCAGCCCCAGCTTGGTGCGTGTGATGAGCAGATGCACCCCCACAATCGTCAACAGCCCAGCGGTCAACAAAATCAGGCTGTCTGCACGCAGCGACAAGGCCCCGAAATTAAGCGAATTTTCGGGGAGTAACCTTGGAAAAGGCTTGGGGTTGGAGCCGTTCGGATAAAACAGGCGCACCGCTTCCCGCAACGCCAGACCAAACATCAGGGTGACCAACAGGGTGTTAAGCGGTGGCG
>JANOLL010000457.1:0-3530 GCA_031419775.1 Polaromonas sp.
GGTTGACCTGACGGTGGACGCCAAGGGCGGGCGCATCATGCGCGACACCAGCCGTGAGAACCTCAAGAAACGCATGGCGATCCTGCTGTTTGAAAAAGGCAAGGGTGAAGTGCTGACGGCGCCCGTGATCCAGGGCGAACTTGGCAACCGCTTTCAGATTTCAGGCTCCATGACCGTCTCGGAAGCCAACGATCTGGCCTTGCTGCTGCGCGCTGGCTCCCTGGCTGCGCCCATGGAAATCATCGAGGAGCGAACCATAGGCCCGACACTTGGCGCAGAAAACATTTCCAAAGGTTTTCGCAGTGTGGCCTGGGGCTTTATCGTGATCGTGGCATTCATGGCGACCTACTACATGCTGTTTGGACTGATTTCAGGCATTGCACTGGCTGTCAATCTGTTGTTGCTGGTGGCTATTTTGTCGATGTTGCAGGCCACCCTGACGCTACCGGGTATGGCCGCCATGGCGCTGGCGCTGGGCATGGCGATTGACTCCAACGTTTTGATCAATGAGCGGGTGCGCGAGGAACTGCGCAACGGTGCGTCGCCACAGGCCGCGATTCACGCCGGCTATGAGCGCGCCTGGGCCACTATTCTCGATTCGAACATCACCACCTTGATAGCGGGCCTGGCCTTGTTGGCTTTTGGTTCGGGCCCGGTGCGTGGCTTTGCGGTGGTCCACTGCATAGGCATTCTGACCAGCATGTTCTCTGCCGTGTTTTTCTCGCGTGGTCTGGTCAATGCCTGGTACGGCCGACAGAAAAAGCTCAAATCCGTGTCGATCGGCACGGTCTGGCGCGGCGCATCGGCGGGCGGATTACCCGCCAGCAAAGACACCGTTTCCGCGAACTGAAGCCGCCTCCAGACATCCCCGAACAGGACAGCAAGCATGGAATTTTTCAAGATTCGCAAAGACATTCCGTTTATGCGAAACGCGCTGATCTTCAACGCGATCTCTTTCATCACCTTCGCGTTGGCGGTGTTTTTTCTGTTTTCCCGTGGACTGCACCTGTCGGTGGAGTTCACCGGCGGCACCGTCATGGAAGTCAGCTACACCAAGCCCGCAGAGGTGGAGAAGATTCGCAGCACGGTCTCTAGTCTGGGTTTTACCGATGTCCAGGTGCAAAATTTTGGCACCTCCCGCGACGTCATGATTCGTCTACCCGCCCAAAAGGGTGTCACCACGGCTCAGCAGAGCGACAAGGTACTGGCGGCGCTAAAAACCACGGATGCTGAAGTCACGCTGCGCCGAACCGAATTTGTCGGCCCGCAAGTCGGCGAGGAGCTGGCGCAGGATGGCCTCAAGGCGCTGGCCATGGTAGTGGTGGGCATCATGGTTTATTTGGCGTTTCGCTTCGAGTGGAAATACGCCGTCGCGGCCATCATTGCCAACCTGCACGATGTGATCATCATTCTGGGATTTTTTGCCTTTTTTCAGTGGGAGTTTTCGCTGTCGGTGCTGGCTGCTGTGCTGGCCGTTTTGGGGTACTCGGTCAACGAATCTGTGGTGATCTTTGACCGTATCCGTGAAAATTTTAGGCGGTACCGTAAGATGAACACGGTGGAAATTATCGACAACGCCATCACTTCGACGATCAGTCGAACCATCATCACCCACGGTTCGACCCAGATCATGGTGCTGTCCATGCTTCTGTTCGGTGGCCCCACGCTGTTTTATTTTGCGCTGGCGCTTACCATTGGGATTTTGTTTGGTATTTACTCGTCGGTCTTTGTGGCGGCGGCGATTGCGATGTGGCTGGGCATCAAGCGGGAAGACCTGATCAAGGGCGTTGTCAAAAAAGAAGACGATCCCAATGACCCGAATGCCGGTGCGACGGTGTAAGCTCCCAGATAAATTTACGCTGGACGTCTGTGGCCACCAATAAAAACAGGGATTTTCTTCTTGCCTCGCAGGCGCGTGAGTTTTTCACCAGCCACGCCGTGCGGGTTTTGCCGCCACTCGAAAAGGTCTTGAACGAAAAATTCGTGGCGTTGGCTGATCAGATTGGCAATGCGCACGAGATGCAGGAACGCCGCGAGGCGTTCTTTGCTTATCAAAGTGGTAGTGCGGCCTGGATTGCCGGCACCTCCAAGGCCTGGAAAAAAGCCCGAGCAAATCCGGCTTTCCCCGTCTCCAGCCGGTCAACGCTGGACAGCGGCAAATTTGAACTGATCGCTGACGACGCCATGGAAGGCAAGATTCTTGCCTCGCGGCTGGCGCTGCGCATGCTGGACTTTGTTAGTTGGGAACTCAATGACCTGCGTCTGCGTATCCAGAATCTCGAAGGCATTCCCGAACTGCCCAAAGACGATATCTTGCGGCCCGAAGTACTGGCAGAAAAGATGCTGTCGGAATGGATTGCCGCCAAGCTTTCGCGTGAATTGTGGGTCATGGTTCAAGACCAGATCCAGCTACGTACCTCAGAGTATTTGCTGGAGTCCTACCATGTGACAAATGAATTTCTGATTCGTCACGGTGTGATGGCAGACATCGACCTGCGACCTCTGGTCAAGCGCACCCCTTCAGGCGTAAGCACTGCGCGGGGCGGAGCAGATTCTGGTGCGGGTCGAACATCGCAGGCTGACCTGGATCGTTTGTCGGACCATGCTTCGTTTGACAGCGATCGCTCCCTGGGTGGTTCATCGCAGCTCCAACGTGGTTCAGGTGGTGGTTCAGGTGGTGGTTCAGGTGGTGGTTCAGGTGGTGGTTCAGGTGGTGGTTCAGGTGGTGGTGCGGGCACTTCCCGGGGACCTTCCAGGGACAATCCGGATCGATTCACGGACAACGCTACGTTTGACAGCGATCGCGCTCCAGTCAGCCGGCCGCAAGCTAAATCGGGGCGGGGTTCGGACTCTGTCCGTGGACCAACTGCCTTTGATGAGACCCGTATGCAAACCGCCACCACGCCGCTGGCGCGGGCTCGCATGCGCGCACAGGGTGTCATGGGCCAGATCAAGCGTCTGCTCACCAATCAGGTGTCCGGCTTTGATGACACGCGTACCGGCCAGGCGTCTCCACAGTTGGCGCGGGCCCTGGCCAATGCTCAAGCCTCCTACCGAGCCAGTGAACGCACCATTCTTGAAGACATGCCGGGCCAGGCTTACAGTCCGGCTCACATTGAGCAGGTTGCTGGTTCGCTGCGTCAGCAAACCAGCAACCTCAAGCGGGCGGCTTCAACCGATGCCGAGAAGGCCACGATTGAAATCGTCGCGTTGATGTTTCAGAGCATTCTTGCCGAAGAACGCATTCCCACGGGATTGCGTGTCTGGTTTGCTCGCCTCCAGATGCCAGTCCTGCGCGTCGCCATTTCAGAGCCCGAGTTCTTCGGATCGCTGCAGCACCCGGCTCGGCGGCTGATCGACCGAATGGGTTCCTGCGTACTGGGCTTTGAAGTCACTGTGACCGGCGGCGCCATGGAAGTTGAAATCAAACGCGTCGTTCAGGTAATTGAGCAATACCCGGAAACCGGCCGGCGGGTGTTTCAATTGGTCTACGACGAGTTCGAAAAATTCTTGTCCAAGTTTTTGTCCGA
>JANOLL010000458.1:0-1834 GCA_031419775.1 Polaromonas sp.
GCGCCACCGCCGGGTCGGGCTTCGCAACGGACACTGCCGCCGTGGCGCTGGCTGATGGACTTGACCAATGCCAGCCCCAGGCCGACACCGCCTTCCCGCTCGCTGGCGCCAGGCAAGCGGTAGAAAGGTTCGAAAATCCGTTCGCGCTGGGCGGCAGGCACGCCCGGGCCGCGATCGTGAACCGCGATGACCGCCAGGTCCTGCATGCCATGACGGGTTTTGGCCAGCGTGAGGTTGATGTCGCCCGTGCTGTAGCGACGGGCGTTTTCCAGCAGGTTGCGCAGCAGCCGCCGAAGCAGGCGTGGCGAGCCCTGCATCGTCAGGCTGTGTCCGGTCGGGGTGATGCCTGGTGCAGCGCTGAGTTCTGCGCTGAGCTCGGCATTGACTCGCGAGCATTCTTCAGCGGCCAGACCGGTCAGGTCCAGCAATTCCAGAGGCTCGGCGTCCGACTGTTTGGCGTCAAGTCGGCTGGCCAGCAAAATCTCGTCGATCAACTGATCCAGCTCGTTGATGCTGCGCTTGATTTCAGCCATATGGTGAGGTGATTGCTGTGGGGCGTGAGAATTTTCCGACAGGCCGCCGCTAGAAAAACCAGCCCCCTCGGGGGGCAGCGTCGTGCGCGAAGCGACAAGCGTGGGGGCCATCAACTCCAGGCTCATGCGAATCCGGGCCAAGGGCGATCGCAGCTCGTGCGAGGCATTGGCCAGCAAGGATTTGTGCGAGTTCATCAGCGTTTCAATGCGTTCGGCAGCGTGGTTGAAACGCGCCGCCAGAAAAGCCACTTCGTCGCTGCCGTCGGTGCTGACGCGTGCCGACAAATCCCCCTCACCCCAGCGTTCCACGCCGCGTTGCAGGGCCTCCAGCCGCTGCGTCAAACGCCGGATAATCGGATAGGCACCCAGCGCTACCGCCAAGCCCACCACCACCAGAATCCAGCCAAATCCAAACGGCGGTCGACCCCAGGGCGGGGCAGGCGGGCGCTTGGGCCGGGGCAGCACCAAATTCAGGGTCTGCCCGTCCTTCGTGACTACATCAAATTCCAGTCCGTCGCCCACCTTGCGGTTGGGTTTGGTTTGGGCGCTGCCAATTACCTCACCCACCTGGTTATGAACCAACACCTCCCGGATCGGCAGCTGCGGCGGTGCAGCGCTAAAACGCCAGGCCGCACCGACCAGAAACGTCAACACGGCAACGGTGGCCACCACGGCGAGCCAGATTCGGACGTACAGGTGCGAGGTAAAGCGCGACCACATCACCAGTTTCAATCTTGCTGCTTGGCAAACACGTAGCCGACGCCACGGACTGTGAGAATGCGTTTGGGGTCCTTGGCGTCCAGCTCGATGGCACTACGGATGCGCCCCATGTGAACATCGATGGAGCGATCGAAGGCTTCAAGTTCGCGCCCTCGCACGGCTTCCATGATCTGGTCTCGCGAGAGGACCCGGCCTGAGCGTTCGGCCAGGGCGACCAGCAGGTCAAATTGGTAGGACGTGAGCTCGCAGACTTTGCCGGACACCGTGACAGTGCGCGCGTCGCGGTCAATTTCCAGCGAGCCGAAGCGCATGCTTTTCTGGCCGTTGCCCGCTGAGGCCCCGGCAGCATCGCCGCCCCGGCGCAGCACCGCACGGATCCGGGCCAGCAATTCACGCGGCTCGAACGGTTTTGGCAAGTAGTCGTCGGCGCCAATTTCAAGACCCACAATACGGTCCATCGGGTCGCCCTTGGCGGTCAGCATCAACACGGCTGTGTGAGCGGTATCAGAGCCCTGGCTCTTGATGCGACGGCAGACTTCGAGCCCGTCCATGTCTGGCAGCATCAGGTCCAGAATCACCAG
>JANOLL010000459.1:0-2118 GCA_031419775.1 Polaromonas sp.
CGCCGGTGCCTTTGAGTTCTGCGCCTCCTGCACCAGCTTCACGATCTGCGCCAGCGCCGAGTCGGCACCGACCTTGGTCGCCTTGTAGCGGAAGCTGCCGCTCTTGTTGATGCTCGCACCGACCACGGTTGCGCCCGGACCCTTCTGAATCGGCATCGACTCGCCTGTCAGCATGGACTCGTCGACCAGCGATTCGCCCATCTCCACCGTGCCATCGACGGGGATTTTGTTGCCCGGCCGGATCACGAGCATCTCGCCGGCCAAAACATCTGCCGTCGGCACTTCAACCTCAGCGCCATTGCGGATGACGTTGGCCATGGTTGGAGTGAGGTTCATAAGTGCCTTGATGGCAGACGATGCCCCCGCACGTGCTCGCATCTCCAGCCAGTGGCCGAGCAGGATGAACACCAGCAGCACCGACACGGCCTCAAAAAACTGCCCGCCACCCTCAAAGAAAAACGTACTGCCAACGCTGAAGACGTACCCGGTGCCCACGCTCAACACGATGAGTGCCGCCATGCCGAGAACGCCCTTCCTGAGCGCCCGCCACGCGGAGACGAAGAACGGCCAGCTTGGATACAGGATCGCGGCGCTGGCGAAAAAGAACAGCCACAGGCTGAGATCCAGCCCGAACGGCGGTTCCGGTGCCTGCCACATTCCGCCCATGGGGGCATACACAAATATCGGCACCGTAAAAACCAGGCAGATCCAGAAACGGTTGCGCATGTCGCGCACCATGGCGTCCATTTCCTGGCCGCTGTGACCCATCTCTTGCGCCATGTCCGCAGACATCGCGCTGGACGTGCCGGGAGCCTTGTGGCCTTCATGGCCTTTATGACCTTCGTGTTCCTTTGCAGCAGACGCAGCTCCGGGAGGCGTTGGGGGTTTGTCTTCGCCAGCAAAGGTGTCCTTTACCCAAGCGGTCACTTTGTCAATCACACCCGGTTCGTCTTCGGCCTTGTCTTTGTCGGCTGCGGGATCGGTCGATGCCGGTGTGGGAACTGCCGGTCCAGGAGCTACAGCTCCAGAGGCTGCTGGTGTTGGAGCGGTCGACCCAGCAGGCTCAACGGCGGCAGGTTTTGGCGCAGCGGGCGCAGGTACCGGCGCAGGCGTCGGGGGCGGTGCATCGAGTGCAGGCTGACTCTCCTGACTCTCAACCGGTGAAGAGGCTTTTGGCGCGTCGGACTCATTTCCCCTTTGCCGCACGCCCGATTTGATGTCAGAAACATCAAGCCGGGTTTCGTCATAACGCACGGTCGCGTTTCCCGCAGCGAAATTAGCGTTGACGCTTTCGACACCGGGCACTTCACCAATCCGCTCTTCTACTCCGGCAACGCTCAATACCGACAGCATGTCGCGCACTGAAATAACGCTTGTTTTCATGGCGACTCCTTGACGCTATTCATTGTTTACACGTCCGGCTACGTAAGTGAGTGCTGTGCAAACAAGCCGGGTAGACAGGGCAAGCCGCTAGTTTGCGACGGGCATCTTGTGCTTGACCTCGCGCCGTGTATCGCCCTGCCCTTCATCCCGAACCATTTCGCACACTGACGCGGGCGTTGCTGCACCAGCACGCCATACCCAGCCCACGGGCAGGAAACAATCTGCCTGGTTTGCCATTTCTTCGGTTCGTTTGAAGGTCACTGCCAAACCCGATTCCACTTGCATGACTTCGTCGGGAAGCACCATGAATTCACCCGTTTTTTCGTCATGCATGTGCGGCATGAAGATGCCAAGTTTGTATTCAGAGAGTCTGCGAAGCATTTCCTGGACTTCAGGAAAATGCATGGCTTCCTGGGCACGCCTCAATGCGTGAGGCAAATCGATGGCGCTTGCCTGTGAAATGGTCGCTGTAGTCATGCATTTCTCCTGTTAAAACACCCCATATCCTGTTGAAGTTGGCCAGGTTAGATGCCAATTTCTACTATTTCAACTTTTGTCCGGTGCTGCTTTGTCGGGTTGTCCGCCACTTGGAGGAGCGGCACCCGCAGGCGCGGATTTTGGCGTCGCAGACGTGGGCGTGTCAGCCGAAGTGGGTTGGGCCGGTTTGGGAGGTGATGCAGGTGCCGCAGGTGCCGCATCTGGGGCCGCCATGTCTTTAGGTGCGGCGGCAGGTTG
>JANOLL010000460.1:0-12760 GCA_031419775.1 Polaromonas sp.
CAGCCTGCGCGACAAGCTGATGTTTGGCGAGTCCAACCTAGGCGACGCCGGCCATGAAGGGCAGAACAAGGCGGCGACCATGTCGGACGACGCTGAGGTCTGCGGCTGCAATGGCGTGTGCAAAGGTACCATCGTCAAGGCGATCCGTGAAAAAGGGCTGTTCACGCTCGACGAGGTACGCAAACACACCAAGGCCAGCGGCGGCTGCGGCTCGTGTACCGGGCTGGTCGAGCAGATTTTGATGTTCACCGCGGGCGGCGACTACTCGGCCACACCGAAGTTGAAGGCCATGTGCGGCTGCACTGAACTTGGCCATCAGGCGGTACGTGACGCGATTCGCAGCGAACGTTTGATGAAAATATCCGACGTCTACGCCAGCTTGGGCTGGAAAACACCCAACGGCTGCGCAAGCTGCCGCCCAGCGGTCAACTACTACCTCATCAGCACCTGGCCCAAGCAGGCCAAGGACGACCCACAGAGCCGCTTTATCAACGAACGCAGCCACGCCAATATCCAGAAAGACGGGACCTACAGCGTGATTCCGCGCATGTGGGGCGGCGAGACCAGCGCGAGCGAGCTGCGCCGAATCGCCGACGCGGTCGACAAGTACAAGATTCCAACGGTCAAGGTCACCGGCGGCCAGCGCATCGATCTGCTCGGCGTTAAAAAAGAAGATTTGCAGGCGGTGTGGAACGACATCGGCATGCCGTCTGGCCACGCTTATGCCAAGGCACTCCGCACCGTCAAGACCTGCGTTGGCAGTGAGTGGTGCCGCATGGGCACTCAGGACAGCACGCAGATGGGCAAGGACCTGGAGCGCGCGATGTGGCGCATGTACGCACCGCACAAGGTGAAGTTTGCCGTCAGTGGCTGCCCGCGGAACTGCGCCGAATCGGGCATCAAAGACGTCGGCATCATCGGCGTCGATTCCGGCTGGGAGATGTACATCGCCGGAAACGGCGGCATCAAGACCGAGGTCGCGCACTTTTTCACCAAGCTCAAGACGGCGGCAGAGGTGCTCGAATACACCGGCGCGTTCTGCGAGCTCTACCGCCAGGAGGGCTGGTATCTGGAGCGCACGGTGCACTACGTCAACCGCGTGGGCCTCGACTACGTGAAGAAAAAAATTCTCGAAGACCACGAAGGCCGCAGGGCACTGTGGGAACAGCTGCAGTTTGCGCTCGACGGCGAGCCCGACCCGTGGTTTGAGCTGAAGGAAGCGGCCGTTGATACCCGGCAGTTTGAAGCCATCTCAGCCTGAATTTACAAACAAATAAGGCTGTAGCCCAGTGGTCATCTGCGCGAGCAGCTATTAATTAAATAGCAACTATGAATCAATGGAAAAAAATCTGTCTGGTCTCCGAGATTCCGGTTCTCGGTTCGCGTCGAGTCACGCGCACGCGCGGCCTGGACGTGGCGATCTTCCGAAATTCTGAAGATCAAGTGTTCGCACTGCTGGACCGCTGCCCGCATAAGGGCGGCCCGCTGAGCCAGGGCATCGTGTTTGGCACCAGCGTCGCCTGCCCGCTGCACAACTGGACCATTGGCTTGGCTGACGGCTGCGCTCGCGCACCAGACGAAGGCTGCGTACCTAAATTTGCCTGCAAGGTCGAGGCGGGCGAGGTGCATCTTGATGTGGACGAACTGACCTCGCTGGCGCTTGACCTGCAACGCCCAAAGGCCGGGCCGGGTGCATCGACCGGGGCGGTAGGCGACGCAACGTTTGACGTGCAGGCACCGCACACGGTGTGATGACCCAGGAAACACGTTCGACCTGCCCATACTGTGGGGTGGGCTGTGGTGTGATCATCGAGTCGAGCGGCGAGCAAATCACGGGGGTGCGAGGCGACCCGGATCACCCCGCCAACTTTGGCCGGCTCTGCACAAAAGGCTCCACGCTCGCGTTGACTGCTTCCGCCGCCGTCACCCGGCAGGCGCGCCTGCTCCACCCGATGCGACGGGAGCGGCGCGGTGATGCGCCCAAACAGGTTTCGTGGGACAGCGCACTGGACTTTGCCGCCGAAAGCTTTGCGCAAATCAGCCAGAACCACGGGCCCGATGCAATCGGTTTTTATATTTCAGGCCAGTTGCTGACTGAAGACTATTACGTCTTCAACAAGCTTGCCAAAGGCCTGCTGGGCACGAATAACGTCGACACCAATTCACGTTTGTGCATGAGCAGCGCCGTGGCGGGCTACAAGCAGACGCTGGGCGCCGATGCGCCGCCGAGTTGCTATGACGACGTCAACCATGCGGGGTGCATCTTCATTGTCGGCAGCAACACCGCCTACGCCCACCCGATTCTGTTTCGCCGCATCGAGGACGCCAAAGCTGCCAACCCGGGTCTGAAAATTATTTTTTGCGATCCACGCCGTACCGATACCGCCGAGATTGCAGACCTTTACCTGCCGATTCAGCCCGGCACCGATGTGTCGCTGTTCAATGGCATGCTGCACATCATGTTGTGGGAAGGCTGGATCAATCCGGCCTACATTGCCGCGCACACCACTGGCTTTGATGCCCTCAAGACCACCGTGCGTGACTACACCCCCGACCTGGTGGCCGAAACCTGCGGCATTAAAAAGCAAGACCTCTTTTCTGCCGCCAAGTGCTTCGCCAACTCCAGTGCCACGCTCAGCCTGTACTGCCAGGGCTTGAACCAGTCGAGCAGCGGCACCGCCAAAAATGCGGCGTTGATCAACCTGCACCTGGCCACCGCGCAGATCGGCAAGCCGGGTGCTGGCCCCTTCTCGCTCACAGGTCAGCCCAACGCCATGGGCGGGCGCGAGGTGGGCGGACTGGCCAACCTGATCAGCGCGCACCGTGACATGGGCAATGCCGACCACCGTGCCGAAGTGGCTGCGATGTGGGGCGTGTCATCGGTGCCTAGCAAGCCAGGAAAAACCGCCGTTGAAATGTTTCAGGCGGCGGCTGACGGCGAGATCAAAGCGCTGTGGATTGCCTGCACCAACCCGGCCCAGTCCATGCCCGACCAGACCACGGTACGTCGCGCGTTGGAACGTGCCGAACTCGTCATCGTGCAGGAAGCCTTTGCCACACCGTCCAGCTGCGACTACGCCGACTTGCTGCTGCCTGCAACGACCTGGGGCGAGAAAACCGGTACCGTGACCAACAGTGAACGGCGCATCAGCCGCGTACGCCCAGCAGTACCCGCACCGGGCGAGGCACGCCATGACTGGGCCATCGTGGTGGCGTTTGCCCAGCGCTTGGAAGCCATCATGTTTGACCGGAAAGCGCCTGGTGGAGCGAGCCTGTTTCCCTACAGCCTGACCGATCCCGCAGCGGGCGTCGAGGCTATCTGGAATGAACACCGCGAGTCCACCCGTGGCCGCGACCTGGACATCACCGGCATGAGCTACGCCATGCTCGACGCCGCACCCCAGCAATGGCCGCTCAAAACCGGCCAGACCGCGGGCAAAGTCCGCCTGTATGAAGATGGAGTTTTCCCGACGCCAGATGGCAAGGCGCGCTTTGCCAATACCGTCTACCAGCCGGTGGCCGAGCCGCGTGAGTCGCGCTACCCGTTTTCCTTGACCACCGGTCGCCTGCGCGACCAGTGGCATGGCATGAGCCGCACCGGCACGCTGGGCCGATTGTTTGGCCATGTGGCCGAGCCTTCGATTCAAATGAACGCACACGACATGGCGCGCCGGCTGCTCAAGGACGGTGACCTGGTGCATGTAACCTCCAAGCGCGGATCCATCGTGGTACCCCTGCAGGCCTCGCCAGAAGTCGCTGCCAGCCAAGCCTTTATGGCCATGCACTGGGGCGAGGAATACCTGAGCGGCGTCTCCAGCATCGGCCAAGCGCTGGCAGGCGTCAACGCGCTGACCACTTCGGCCTACTGCCCAACATCGAAACAACCTGAGCTCAAGCATGCCGCAGTGAAAATCCTCAAGGCCGAACTGCCCTGGTCACTGCTCGCCATGGCCTGGTTGCCCGTCGGCGAGAGCTTGCGCGCACGTGAGCAACTCAAACACATGATGAAGGCTTTTCCCTTCACCAGCTGCGTACCGTTTTCCAACAACACGCCGCTGCTGGCTGCTGAAGGCCAGCAGCGTGGCGAAAGGGAGGGGGTGCTTTTTCGGGCTGCAGCGCCCGATGCACCGGCCGACGAATTACTGGCCAGCATCGAGCGGATTTTGGGCCTCGACAGCGCCGACGTGCTGCATTACGCAGACAAGAAAAAAGGCCAGCGCCGCACGATACGCCTGGTTCGCCGTGACGACCACGCCGAACTGGCCGGTTTTGTATTGGCTGGCGACACCAGCGCCGAAGCGTGGATCAAGACGCTGTTGCAGGACGAACTTCCGGCCGAGGCCTATGGCCGTCTGCTGCTACGGCCCGGTGCCAAAGCGCCGGTAGCCGTGCAGTCTCGCGGCAAGCTGGTTTGCACCTGTTTTAATGTCACCGACTCGGCGATTGACCAGCACCTGCTGGCCTTGCGTAGCAGCATCTCTCTGACGCAGCTGGGCGCAGGTTCACTCTGCACCGATGCCGAGCGCCTCGGGTCACTGCAAGACGCGCTCAAGTGCGGCACCAACTGCGGCTCCTGCGTGCCAGAACTCAAACGCCTGGTGCGCTCGTTTCATGACCAGGCGGCGCCTGCCACTGCAGCAGGCGCAGCGCGCGGCGTGATTCCCATCATCCAGGTGGCCTGAGCGCACGGCAACCGGACCCAAGCTTTCGCCGACAATCCCGGCATGGGCATCAGTCATTACATCAAGGAAATAGGACGTGGAAAAGACGGTGCGCGCGCCCTGTCGCGCGAACAGGCTGCGGACCTGCTGGGCCAGGTGCTTGATGGCGGCCTGACCGACCTTGAAATTGGTGCTTTCTGCCTGGCCATGCGCATCAAGGGTGAGACGCCTGAAGAGATGGCAGGTTTTCTCGATGCCACCCAACAACGCCTCAATGTCTTGCCCGCCACTGCCGGCAATACCCCAACCGTGGTGCTGCCCAGCTACAACGGTGCCCGCAAACTGCCGGTTTTAACGCCGCTGTTGGGCCTGCTGCTGGCGCGTGAAGGCCTGCCAGTCCTGATCCATGGCACGCCCACTGAATCGACCCGGGTTTTTTCGTCAGAAGTACTGCTGGCACTTGGTATTCCTGCACAGATAGCTATTAAAATAATAGCGCCTGGCGAGCTGGCTTTTATCCCCACCGAACTGCTTTGCCCAGCCCTGAAGCGCCTGCTGGATGTGCGCCGGACGGTCGGGCTGCGCAACCCGGCCCATAGCCTGGTCAAGATCATGAATCCCTGCCGCGGCAAAAGCCTGGTGGTGAGTAGCTACACCCACCCAGAATATGCAGTGTCTATGGCCCAGACTTTTGAGCTGATTCAAGCCAATGCCATGCTGCTGCGGGGCACCGAGGGCGAAGGCGTGGCGGATGCGCGCCGCATGCCGCAAATGGAATCGTTCATTCATGGCCGGCGCCAATTGCTACAGGAAGCCCAAAGCGGAACGCTGGCCACGCTTCCCGACTTGCCGAAAATTACTGACGCGATCAGCACGGCAGCCTACATTCAAGCGGTCATGTCGGGCGATCAGCCCGTGCCCGCTTCGATTGCCCAGCAAGTCACATTGATCTTGGCCATGGCTGCACAGCTCTAGGCAAAAAGGGCCGCTTTTTTAGGCAAGCGCCTGGCCAGTCGGATGCATGCATTTCACCAAATCAGTGATTACCCTGTCCAGGCGCACCGTCTACGGACGTTAGCATGGCATTCCACTTGGAAAACAATTGAATAAGATAAAGCATTAGACGGAGACTTTTCATGCTGAAAAACACGATTCTTGTCGGCTCGCTGATGGCCATCGGTGCCCTGTCAGGCTGTGCACAAATGAGTCCCCCTGCCGTGGTCGCCAGCGCTGCTCCTGCGCCTGCCGCTGCAGCTGCCGCACCAGCGCCGGCATGGCAGCAAGGTCGACCCGCGGACCTGGCCACCTCCAAGTTGGCACCCCATGCCGGCAAACTCACAGCCACACCCGTCTCGGATATTCCACTGAAGAATCTGAAGCTGCCACCGGGCTTTACCGCTGAAATCTGGTCGCACGGCACGCCTGGGGTACGCGCCATGGCGCGCGCAGACAACGGAAAAATCTATGCCGGAACACGCGGTCTCGGCCGTGTCTACGAAATCACCGACAACGGCAAGGAGCGCACCAGCCGGGTTGTGGTGGACAAGCTGGCACAGCCGGCTGTGGCTTTTCACAATGGCTCCCTTTACGTCATGGCCATCGACAAAGTGCTGCGCTACGACGGCATCGATAAGAACCCTAACGTGCAACCGGTTGACCTGACCGCGAAATTCAAACTGCCGCCCGAGCAGCACCACAACTGGAAATACATCCGCTTTGGTCCTGACAACAAGCTCTACGTGCCGTTTGGAGCCCCATGTAATATTTGCGAGCTGCCTACTCAGGAATACGCCCAGTTACGCCGCTACGACGCCGACGGGTCCAACATGGAAGTGATTGCCCGGGGCATTCGCAACACCGTGGGCTTCGATTGGCATCCCGTCACCAAAGAGCTCTGGTTCACCGATCATGGCCGCGACTGGATGGGCGACGACACGCCGGAAGATGAACTCAACCGTATCACCAAGACCGGGTTGAACTTTGGCTTTCCTTACTGTCATGCCAACGGCATTCCCGACAAGGACATCAAGAAGGCCAACCCCTGCGCGGGCGTGACCCTTCCGGTACAAACCATGGGACCGCACGCTGCAGCGATGGGCGTGCATTTCTACACCGGAAACATGTTTCCGGCAGAATACAAAAACGTGATGTTAGTGGCCCGCAAAGGATCATGGAACCGCACTGTGAAAACCGGGTTTGACGTGGTGATGGTGCAAACCGACGCCAACGGTCAGAACGCCAAGGTCAGCCCCTTCATCACCGGTTTCCTGGATGCCAAGACTGATGCTTTCTGGGGCCGCCCAACCTACATGATGCAAATGCCCGACGGGTCACTTCTGGTGTCCGATGAGCAATTGGGCGCGATCTACCGCATCTCCTATGCCAAGCCCTAAGACGGGCCAATGGGTAAGCAGGGCACTGGCAGCAGTGGCCCTGCTTTTTTTATCGGCGCCGGCCCAGGCCGCCGATCAACCCAGCGCTGCACAACTGGGACTGTGCATGGCTTGTCATGGACCGCAGGGAAATTCCCAGATTCCCCTGACCCCTTCACTGGCCGGACAGCCTAAGGTTTTCCTTGAGAACCAGCTGGTACTGATTCGTGAAGGGTTGCGAGACATCCCACAGATGAAAGGCATGCTCGACAGCCTGAAAGACCCCGAACTTATTGCCCTGGCCAACTATTTTTCTGCCCAGACGCCCGCCAAGCCCACCGGCACCATCCGGGCCGATACTTTCCAGCGCGGCCAACAGTTGTCGAACAAAATGCTCTGCGGGACCTGCCACCTGCCCGATTACACCGGACGCCAGCAGATCCCACGGCTAGCCGGTCAACACGAAGCTTTTTTGCTTTATTCAATGAAGCAGTTTCGAGACCACCCCGGTCCGGGTCGTGACACCATCATGTCAGCATCCCTGTTTGGGCTCAAGGACAATGATCTGGCGGACCTTGCCCACTATCTCGCCAACTTCAAGTAAACCTTCAAGGGATCGCCAGGGTTCCTCCTGATCCGCGTTATGGACCTGCAAATCCCGCAGGGCACCAGTCCGGGTCAAACCCGGCCGAGCTAACATTCGGTTGGGGTCCAGCATCCCGCGCGACAACAATGGCGCACTTTTTGCTTGCCTAACTGATACAGACGGACGGATTTGCCGACCGCCGATAATCAGGCTGTACGCGCCGCCAGAACCCTTAACCCTCGACCCCACTTACCCGCCTCAACATCTCCGCCATGGATTTACCTGGACGCCACGCCTTGTTAAACGGAAGCTGTACCCTTGTGGGTGCCGGTCCCGGCGATGCGGAATTGCTGACCCTGAAAGCCGTGAAGGCCATTCAAAGTGCCACCGTGCTCTTCGTTGATGACCTGGTGAGCGACGAAATCGTTGCGTTTGCCGGGCCGCGCGCGCGCATTGTGTATGTCGGCAAGCGTGGTGGCTGTAAGTCCACGCCCCAGGTGTTCATCGACAAACTGATGGTGATGGCCGTCCGCGATGGTGAAAAGGTGGTTCGCCTAAAAGGTGGCGATCCGTTCATTTTTGGCCGTGGCGGAGAAGAAGTCGAGCACCTGAACGCCGCCGGAATTGAGGTCCAGGTCATCAACGGGATCACCGCTGGGCTGGCCGCTGTCACTTCGCTGGGAGTCCCCCTGACCCACCGCGAGCACGCACATGGCGTGGTGTTTGTCACCGGCCATGCCAAGCCGGGTGATACCGGCACCGACTGGGCGCTGCTCGCTGCCACCGCTCACCAGGCCAAACTCACCCTGGTCATCTACATGGGGGTAAAGGGTTCCAAACATATCCAGGACCAACTGCTGCATGGCCTGCCACCCGACACGCCGGTGGCGATCATTCAAAACGCCAGTTTGCCCACGCAACGACATGCTGTGACGACGCTTGCCGGCCTGCACGCGACCATTGCGCAAAAGCAGCTGCAAAGCCCCAGCGTGATGGTGGTCGGCAACGTGCTGCGGGGCATGGCAGCTGCCGGCTGCATCAGCGAGACCGACACCAATCCCTCCAAACCGGGCCAGATTACTCCCGCCCAATTCGGCTGAAATTTTCTCAGTCGAGTCGCCTAGCGCTGGGGAATACGATGCCGCGCAATGTGTCGGCCATCGTTGTTCATACTCTCCGGTCGCAACGCAGCGTGTTTGGTGATGCGCCCGCTCATGCGTTTGCGCCACATGCGAAACGACGACGGCTTCATCTGGGCACGCATCAGATCAACCACGGCCGATTCGTTCAAGCCAAATTGAATTTCAATCGCCTCGAACGGCGTGCGATCTTCCCAGGCCATTTCAACTATTCGGGACAGCTCGGCCTCCGACCAGACGGTCCAGGACGCAGGTTTCTTCATGGCTACAAGCGTACTACAGTGCAGCCTCGCCGCTTCGATTCAGACACGCTATGCTCGCTCATCTCTTTTATCTCGCTCAGTTATCCGGAAGTCTGCATGTCCTCTCTCCACCTGTTTCGCCTGCTGACAGTTGCGCTGCTAGCGCTGGGCTTGAACGGCGCCCTGGCACAATCTTTTTCCTTTGGCGTGTGGGGTGATATGCCCTATGTGCGTTCCGGAGACGAACCCAAAATGCCGGCATTGCTTCAAAGCATTAACCGGTCGGACATTGCCTTTTCCATTTATGACGGCGATTTCAAGGACGGCGGTTCACCCTGCACCGACGACAGCTACACCGCCGCCCTGGCCATGTTTGGGCAGTTGAAAAAGCCAGTGGTGTTTGTGCCCGGTGACAACGAGTGGACCGATTGCCATCGGTTAAACAATGGTGGCTACGACGGACTTGAACGCCTGGCCTATCTGCGTCGAACCATGTTTCCCACGCCGCTGAGCCTGGGCCAACGCAAGCTGGCGCTGACGCATCAGGGACTGCCTGGCGAAAAGTTTTACGAAAACACCCGCTTTAGTTATCGGCGCATTGTGTTTGTCGGACTGAACATGCCCGGAAGCAACAACAACAAAGTTATCGATGACCAGGACTGCAGCGTCGGGAGTGCCCGGACAGCGCAGCAGTGCGAAGCCGGCAACGCGGAATACCTCGAACGCGATGCGGCCAACGTGGTCTGGATGCAGCAGGCTTTTGCCCAGGCCAAATCTCAAAAATCGCCCGGAATTGTCCTGGTGGTGCAAGCCGACCCCGGTTTTGACCTGCCCGAAACGCCAGGTATTGATGAAAGTCAGGCCCCGCGCTTCAGTGGCTACACCCACTTCATGGGCAAACTGATTGAGCAGACCGAGCAGTTTCAGGGCCAGGTTCTTTTTGTGCATGGCGACACGCATTTTTTCAAGTTCGACAAACCACTCTACAACCCCACAAAGTTGTTGCCGAATTTCACTCGTCTGCAGACTTTTGGCAGCCCCCTCATCCACTGGGCGCGCGTCAAGGTTGATCCCGCTACAGCCCATGTTTTCACGGTCAATCCAGTGATCGTCAAGCATTGATCGGGCCCATGTCAGGGACCAACGCTGAGCCGATTCAAGCATTCGATGTGGTGATCGTCGGTGCCGGTGCGGCAGGCCTGTTTTGCGCCGGTGTGGCCGGCCAGCGCGGCTTGAACGTTTTGCTGTTGGACCACAGCGAGAAGGTTGCGGAGAAAATCCGTATCTCGGGCGGCGGTCGCTGCAACTTCACCAATCTGGGCACTACGCCCGCGCAGTTTTTAAGCGACAACCCGCACTTTTGCCGCTCGGCTTTGTCGCGTTACACGCCGCAGGACTTCATAGCGCTGCTGCAGCGGCACGGGATCGCTTTTCATGAAAAGCACAAGGGCCAGCTTTTTTGCGACGGTTCAGCCGAAGACGTGATCAACCTGCTGCTGGCCGAGTGTGCCAAGGGACAGGTCACCCGATGGCAACCCTGCAGCGTCGAAAAAATAGAGAAAAGCCCTGGTGGCGCACATTCCACGTCAGATGTGAGCTATCAAATACATAGCAATCGTGGTGTGATCGAAACCCCCCAGATCGTGATCGCCACCGGCGGTTTGTCGATACCCAAAATCGGTGCGACGGATTTTGGCTACCGCGTCGCGCGACAGTTCGGCCTGCGGCTGGTGGACCCCCGGGCAGCGCTGGTGCCGCTGACGTTTGACGGCCAGGCCTGGCAACCTTTTGCACAATTAGCCGGACTGGCGCTGCCCGTGCAAATAGAAACCGGCGCACCCGAGGCCACGCCCAAGCAGCGTAAAAAAGCCACGGTATTCGCCGAGGACTTGCTGTTCACACACAAAGGCCTGAGTGGCCCGGCAGTACTGCAAATATCCAGCTTTTGGCGGGAAGCTCAACCCATACGCATCAATCTCGCGCCCGGCATAGATTTGCCCGAACGGTTGTTGCGCGCCAAGGCGACCTCAAGAAAGCTGATTGCCAACGAATTGGGCGGGCTGGTGCCCAGCCGACTGGCCGACGCCTGGGTGGGCCATGACAGTGACCTGCATCGTCCCATCAGCGACGTCACCGACAAGGTCCTCATCAGCCTGGCTGAACGCCTGGCCGATTGGCAACTGGTGCCTAACGGTTCTGAAGGCTATAAAAAGGCCGAAGTGACGGTGGGCGGGGTCGATACCCGGGATCTGTCTTCGCAGACCATGGAATCCAAACAGCCTGGGCTGTATTTCATTGGCGAGGTAGTGGATGTGACCGGCTGGCTGGGCGGTTACAACTTTCAGTGGGCCTGGGCTTCAGGCTTTGCCTGCGCTCAAGCCTTGATGCAGCGCCAACTTGCCGACTGCGTGTGAGCTTGCACGTGAATCAACACGGCAAGCTTGGGCTATAATCCAAGGCTTTGCTAGCAAACCCGCGTCCGGCCTGATTCTGATCAGATCAAAAACGACGCCCAAATTTGGACTCACCTCTCAATGACGACCATTCGTGTAAAAGATAACGAACCTTTCGATGTGGCATTGCGCCGCTTCAAGCGCACGATCGAAAAGCTCGGCCTGTTGACCGACCTGCGCGCACGCGAGTTTTATGAAAAGCCAACGGCCGAGCGCAAGCGCAAGAAGGCCGCTGCCGTCAAGCGCAACTACAAGCGCATTCGCTCGATGCAATTGCCGAAAAAGCTGTACTGATCATTGGTCGGTAATGCCTGACGGCAAGTCAGGCAAACTAAAAGCCCGCAAGAGAACGCTCCGGCGGGCTTTTTGCATTTTGGGCCTTCCCTTTTGACTTCAAAACCAGGAAACACCATGTCCCTCAAAGACCAGATCACAGAAGACATGAAAAACGCCATGCGCGCCAGAGACAGCGAGCGCCTGGGCACGATTCGCCTGTTGCTGGCAGCCATCAAGCAAAAAGAGGTAGACGAGCGCATTGTGGTTGACGATGTAGCCGTGGTCGCCATCGTCGACAAACTGATCAAGCAGCGCAAAGACTCGATTGAAGCCTTCCAGAAAGCTGATCGCAAAGACCTGGCCGACAAGGAAGCGGCAGAGCAGGTCGTGCTGCAGGCTTATCTGCCGGCGCGCATGAGTGCTGACGAAGTCACCGCCGCCGTGAAAGCCATCGTTGCCGAGCTGGGCGCGAGCGGCCCCGGCGACATGGGCAAAGTGATGGGCGCCGTTAAAGCCAAGCTGGCCGGCAAGGCCGACATGGGCCAGGTGTCAGCGGCAGTGAAGGCCGCCCTTGCAGGGTAGATTCGAACAGCACACCTCCCCGTGTTCCCCGCTTTTCCAAGCAGGGGCCGCAGGCGCAGTGGCCCCCTCGGGGGCAGGAAGCTACACGAAGTGAGCGACCGTGGGGGCAATCTGCCCAAGCAGGGGCCGCAGGACCGGCTTCGCCGGACTGCAGGCGCAGCGGCCCCCTCGGGGGGCAGCGCAGTACGCGAAGCGACAAGCGTGGGGGCCTACAAATACACCACACAGGAAGTGGAATTTGAAATCGAAAGCTACCTGCGCTACCAGGGCGACAAATTCGCCGAGTATTTCGACGCCAACACCTATCTCCTGATTACCCGCGCGCTCGACTATTTCGACCCGGCGGGCGAATTCGGCGGCGACCTGAGCCGCGCGCTGGCCAAAGCGACGGCCAAATTTTTGCTGGTGAGCTTCACCACCGACTGGCGATTCGCGCCGGCGCGCAGCCG
>JANOLL010000461.1:0-10454 GCA_031419775.1 Polaromonas sp.
GCCATCATTACAGGTATTGCAATTGCCTTTACAACCGTGATCCCGGTCAGGGCGCAACAGCCTTACCCCAGTCGACCCGTCACCATCGTGGTTCCGTATCAACCGGGCGGCGTGACAGACGTGGTCGCACGCCTGTACGCACAGAAGCTCACCGCGCGCCTGGGCACACAGTTCAACGTCGAGAACAAGGCGGGAGGAAGCGGCATGATCGGCACTGATTTCATTGGCCGATCTGCGCCTAACGGCTACACGCTGGGTATTTTCCTGGACAGCAATACGATCGCGCCGGCGCTCATGGCGAAGATGGGCACGGATCCGATCAAGGACTTTACGCCGGTGACGATGCTGGCGGCTGGCGCACATATCGTAGTGGCCCACCCGAGCTTCCCACCCAATACGGTCAAGGAACTCATTGACTACGCCAAAGGCAAGCCGGGCGAACCTTACGCGTCATCTGGGCAAGGCACTGCACAACACCTGGGCATGGAGATGATCAAGCTCAAAGCCGGCATCAACCTTTCTCACGTTCCGTACAAGGGCGGCGGCCAGGCCATCACAGACGTGGTTGGCGGTCAGGTGAAAGTTGCCGTACTGGGCCTGGCGCCTGTACTGCCCTTCCTGCGCAGCGGGCAGCTCAAGGCACTGGCGGTAACCGGCGAGAAACGCACCTCGCTTTTTCCCAATGTGCCCACGGTGAGCGAGACCCTGCCGGGTGTCACTACGCTACAGTGGTTTGCAGTGGTCGGGCCGGCCGGCATCCCACAGGACATTGTGCAGAAGCTGTACCGTGAGTTTATCGCCGTCTCCCAAGACCCAGAAGTCGAGCAGAAGCTTGCCAGTGTGGGCCTGGAGGTCCGCAACAGCTCTCAGCCTTCCGATCTCGCGAAGTTTATGGAGCAGGATCTACTCAAGTGGCCGCCACTCGTGAAGGCAGCTGGCGTCAAGCCTGAATGACTGGAGCCTGATATGCACCTCAATACCGAAGAACAAGCCATGCTACGCGGCGACATGGGGCCGGCAGTGCAAGAGGCGCTAAAGTTTCAGATCGAGGTGGGGAACTTCTTTGAGGCCGAGCGCTTCGTGCGTATCAACAACGCCCATGTAATGGGCGACATTGAAGTCATGGGCGACGGCGGCTTGGGGCTTTTGCGAGCTATGTCAAGGCAGAAGGCACAGTGTGCCGTGCCCACTTCCAGTAACGCGCAGTGCATGCACTTCCAACCGGAGCCGCGGCTGCGGCAGGATGCGCAGGAGATCGTCAAGGAGCGCGAAATCCTGGCTCTGTACGACGGCATGCGCATTGCTGCGACAGATACCTGTATCCCCTACCAGACTGTGTACCAACCTAAGCTCGGCGAACATGTGGCTTGGGGCGACACGGGCACGGTGATTTATGCCAACTCTGTACTGGGTGCCCGCACCAATTTTGAAGCTGGCAAGGCAAGTTTTGCAGCAGCCATCACGGGGCGAACGCCTGCATATGGCTTCCACTTGGATGAAAAGCGACGGGGAACGCTGCTGGTGGAGCTGAAGGCTGGCATGCAGGACCTGGCCGATTGGGGCGCGCTCGGCAAAATCGTGGGACATCCGCATCAGGATTACTTTGCGGTACCCGTTTTCAATGGCTTCGGCCGCATGCCGCTGTCCGACGAACTGAAGCACCTCGGTGCCTCGCTCGCGAGTTACGGATCGATGGCCATGTTCCACATGGTTGGCGTCACGCCCGAAGCGCCCACACCTAAAGCCGCATTCGGTGAGAACCAGCCGACGCAGACCATGACGGTAACGGACGCTGACATCCAGGCCGTCTATGACGCCTACCACTATATCGAAGGAGGCGCGAATATCGTGGTGTTTTCTGGTCCACAGCTGTCGCTCTTTGAGATGCAGGACATGGCGGCGCGCTTCAAAAGCCGTAAGGTCGCGCCAGGTATGACAGCCGTCATCACTACGAACCACATGATTTATAGCGATGCCAAGCGTTTGGGTTACGTGAAGATGCTTGAGGAAGCGGGTGTCATGCTGCTGCAGGGCGTCTGTTTTTACATCCTGCAGCGTCTCACGCAGATCCGCGAGGAAAATGGCTGGACAAATCTCGTTTCCAACTCCGGAAAGCTCGTCAATACAATTACGGCACACCGGTTCAACACGGTGCTGCGTCGCACGCAGGCTTGCGTGGACATTGCCTGTACTGGAGAACTGCGATGAGCTGCGTGTTAAACGTCCGCCGCGCCTGGGGCCCGAGCATCGAAGCGCCTGCCTTGGTGATGCGGGAGGGGTTCAGCCCGCGTTACGACCTGGACCGGCTAACTGGCGTCATTTCCCGGATTGGCCACAGCGTACAGGGTGAATCCATCAAGGGTCGAATCCTCGTCATCCCCACTACCAAAGGCGGAGTGGCCGGGGGATGGGCGTTCTTTGATCTGCTGCATAAGGGTATCGCACCAGCCGGCCTGGTATTTGGAAAATTGAACCCTGTCATGGTGCAAGGGGCTGTTCTAGCTGGCATGCCTGTGACAGAGGGATGGGCACCCAACGCGCTGGACTATGTACATAGCGGCGACTTGGTTCGCGTTGATCCTGCGAATCGTACGATTACGGTATTGAGTAAAGCCACAAACGCTATGCGTTTTTAACTCGGCAACTGACCCTCCGGCAGTTTCCACAACTGACCGATGGTGATCAACAGGCCATCCCTCATTGGTCCGAGTTACTTGAGCGACAGGATGTAATCGGCCAGGGTTTTAGCATCAGCGTCTGAGACCTGAGGTTGTGGAGGCATGGGCAGTTGACCCCAAGCGCCGGCACCACCGACTTGAATCTTTTTAGCCAGCATCACTGCGGCACTGCTGTCGCCAGTGTATTTGACAGCCACGTCCTTCAGTGGCGGTCCCAGCCGCTTTTGGTCAATGGCATGACAGGCCATACAGTTGAATTTCTTCAACATATCGTCGTCTGCGAAAGCAGCTCCGGCAGTAATCAATAAACCAGAAGCCGCCAATACGACCGCAACTTTGCCCATAAAGATGATCCTCAATTCAACGAAGCAGTTAGGGCCGTGCGTTACCCACCCACGGCCCAGGGAAACATTAGTTGGGCCTCATACGATAAATTTCACCTTCATCGGTAGCGACGTAAAGGTTACCGTCCGGTCCCTGGACTACCGAGCGGAAACGTCCAGCAGGCATGGGCAGCGAAACTGTGCTTCTCTTCGCAGTAAGCCCGTCGGCGCTAATGTCCAACACGTCGAGGCGATTGCCAACAGGCGTTCCATGGATGCCGATGCCCATAAAAGAAACAACCATCTTTCCGTCCCAATCCTTCCATTGCTTGCCACTGAGGAAGGCCCCTGACGACATTCCCTGAGACAAACCATCATTGTTCCAAGCGGGTTTCATCGCGTTGGGGTAAGTGCGAAGGTCGGTCATGGGCATGAATGCAGAGCGTTCCTTGGGGTCCATAGCGCCCATTTGATTTGGGCTGTAGCCGCAATAGTTGTCGGGGCAAGCGCCACGGCCGCTGACATTTGGGCGTGGATCCCAGCCAGCATTGCCTCCAGCCACCAGTGCCGTCACCTCATCGGAGTGCCACGGACCGTTTTCGGCCGTGAAAGGTTGATTGGTGCCTGGACGGAATGTAATGCCTTGAGGATTGCGGTGTCCGTAGGTGAAGATGCGAGGATCAAATCCCTGGGGTGGATTGTTACCACTTGCCGCCCTGCCTTCGCGGTCGATACGCAAAACTTTTCCGCCGACGCGTGTTGGATGTTGAGGTACGAGGCCGTTGTGGGTGTCGCCGGTCGTCACATACAGGAATCCATCAGCAGGGCCGAAGCGCAAACGCCCACCGTTATGCGCCCCTGACCCGCCGAACGGGTGATCGCTTGCCGCAACCTTGTAGGGGATGTCAGATACGATGTCTTTCCGGTCAGACAGTCTGGTTCCATCAGCGCTGACATTAAAACGCAGGACGCGGTTGGTGGACGGCGACGCCATGCTGGAAGTGGAATACACGTAAATGAACCGGTTCGACGCGAAATTGGGGTCGACCGCAACACCGTTCATGCCGGCCTGGCCATCGCAAAAGAGGTCGCTCGCCGTAGCGGCGTAACCCTGCGAGTCCTTCATTCCAAGCAGGCGATTGACAGTGCCTGATGGCAGCCGAACCGAGAGGCCCTTGCATTTCTCTGTGAAGAACATGGTGCCATCGGGCAGGAAGGCCATGTCCCATGGATTGCTTAACTTGGTCAACACTGGGGTGGCGGACAAGCTCGGCGCTGCTTGTTGTGGACCTACAGCAGCACAAGAAGCCAGAACGCCGGTACCGGCCAACAGCATGCTGCTGAGAAATCTATTGAGGCCCGAACTACTCTGAATCGGCATATTCATCATGTCTCCATTTTTGAAAGATTAACGGCACGCACAATTCGCCGATTAACGGGAATTCTGCCTCTACAAACGGGAAGTAGGTTAATCTAACGGCTGTCGGCTTTCATCAGGGTTTTCTCTGACGAAGGAACACATTGAATAACACCTCATGGATGCGTGCACAGCGGTGGTCTAGATGCGTGATAGGCGTCATATTTGAGCGGTAAGACTAGGTCTGCCAGATCTTGGCAATTTGAAATTGCCGATGCCGTGCAGGGTGCCCCTTCGTGATTTAACTTAATGCATCGGGAGTGAAGAAATGGCCATAACGCAAAATCAAATTCAACGACGTCAGTTGTTGACAGTACTCGGTAGCGCTGGCGCAGCATGGATGGGACTCATTCCCAGCATTAGTCTGGCCCAGGCCTTTCCAAGTAAACCACTGCGGCTTGTTGTTCCGTTTCCGCCAGGCGGACCAACCGATATTGTGGCGCGACCGCTGGCGCAAATGTTGTCAGAAGCTCTTAAACAGCAAGTGGTGGTCGATAACCGTGCAGGTGCTGGCGGCTCTATTGCCGCTGATTCGGTAGCCAAGTCGCCAGCCGATGGATACACCTTGTTGATGGGGACGGTCGGTACGCATGCTGTCAATGCTGCGCTGTACAACAAGTTGCCTTACGACACTATTAAAGACTTTACGCCTCTCGGGCTTGCGGCCAGTGCGCCGGTAACGGTGGTTGTTGGCGCAGGCTCCCCACACACTACGGTGGCAGATCTCGTCGCCGCTGCCAAGCGGCAGCCGGGGACCATTACGTTTGCTTCGGCTGGCAACGGTACGCCGGGACACCTGACAGGAGAGCTGTTTGCCAAGGCCGCAGGCGTTCAACTCAAGCATATTCCGTACCGCGGCAGCGCCCCCGCCATCACGGATTTGCTGGGTGGCCAGATTCCTTTAATGTTTGATCCTGTGCAGTCTATCTTGGCGCAGGTGCAGGGCGGAAAACTGCGCGCACTGGCTGTGAGCAGTCGGGAACGTTCCCCGATGCTGCCGCAGGTGCCAACCCTGGCAGAGGCTGGATTGCAAGGCTTTGAAGCCGAGGCGTGGTGGGCGGTTTTTGGTCCTGCAAATTTACCAGCACCCGTTGCCAATTTGCTTCGGTCCGAAATTGAACGGATTGTGCGGTCTGACGCGTTTCGCGAAAAGTTGGGCAACCTTGGCGTGACGCCCGCGGCGGTCATGAGGCAATCGTTCGCAGAGTTTCATCGCGCCGAACTCACGAAATGGGGTAAGGCGGTAAAGGATTCTGGCGCCTCAGTCGACTGAAATGAACTCCTGTACGCATCAATTGCAAGGAAGCTGACCACATGAAACTCAACAATGAAGAAAAGGCCATACTGGCCGGTGAAATGGGGTCCATTCCCCAATTGGCTTTACAGCATCAAATTGCTGTCGGCGATTTTTTCGGGGCTGAAGATTTTGTGCCGGTTACGCAGGCCCACATCATGGCCGATACCGAGAGCCTGGGCCAGGCGGGCGTCATGTGGCTGGAGAAATTGGCTGCCACGCAAGGTGGTCAGCGGCAGGTGAGAATTCCGACCATTACTGACCCTCGCGGCACAGACTTCGCCAAAGCGGGCATGCTTAAGCAGAGTGGCTGGATGCTCGACCTCGAGCAACGGGCTATTGATGCTTTCGTCAAGCTTGGCGTGTCGATGACGGATACCTGTATTAATTACCAGACCATTCAAGCACCCACTCGCAACGAGTCCGTCGCATTTGGCGATACGGGCGTTGTCATTTATTCCAATTCAGTCTGCGGTGCGCGCACCAACTTCGAGGGTGGACCCTCCGCCTTGTCAGCAGGCCTGACAGGGCGCACCCCACGATATGGTTTTCATCTGGATGCCCACCGCCGCGCGACGCTTCGTATTCGTGTCAAGTACACGCCGCGCACGCTTAACGACTGGGGCGCTCTTGGCGGTGTAATTGGCCGTCTGGCGGGGAATTATTGGTCAGTCCCAGTGGTGGAGGGACTGGAATCTGCACCCGGCTCCGATGCACTCAAGCACTTCGGCGCGGCCATGGCCAGCTTTGGCTCGATCGCTTTATTTCATTTGGTGGGTATCACTCCCGAAGCCAGTCGCATCCAGGACGTGGGCGGGGATGAATTGGCCATTGCACACGAGGTGGGCGAACAAGAAATCAAGGCCTTTCAGTCGGCATACGAAGTGACGGATGAAATCGATGTAGTGGTGTTTTCGGCTCCTCAGCTTAGTTTGTACGAGTTGCGCGATCTGGCTAGTTTGTGCGATGGACGGAAGTTCATTCGCCCTCTGTTGGCGACTACCAGCCCTCAGATCAAGCCTGACGCTGACCGTATGGGTTATACCGCCCGCATTGAGGCGGGTGGTGGCCAGGTTCTGTCTGGTATGTGCTTCTACCAGTCTTACGCTCGCGAAATTGCCGAGGCAAATGGTTGGAAGCGTCTGGCTACCAACAGTGCCAAACTCGCCAACATCCTTGGTGGTTACGGTTATGTACCGATGCTCGCGACGATGCAACGCTGTGTCGAAGCAGCCGAAACCGGGAAATTATCATGAAAGAAATTACGGCGCGTCACGCCATTGGGCAAGTTGTAAAAGGCATGGCCATGGTCGCCAATGATGGCTTCTCTGCACGATACGATCTGGATCGTGTCAATGGTATTTTTTCCAGGCCGTCCCACAAGCTGGCAGGCCGATCATATGTGGGAAAAATTTTGATACTCGACACCGCAAAAGGTGGCGTTGCAAGTGCCTGGATGCTGCACGAAATGGCTTCACGCCAGAAAATTCCTCTGGCTATCGTATTCAACACCGTGAATCCCATTTTGGTTCAGGGCGCGGCATTCGCAGGGATGACCATGTTGGCCGGGTTTGACGAGAACATCACTGCCTGGGTAGCCGATGGCACGATGGTCGAGATTGATCCGGCTCGCAAATTGCTCCGTGTGCAATAGCTTATTTGACGGCGTCATCGGGGCCGAGCGCTAGGCGATCACCCCTCGACACAGGCCACATTGCCGTGGCAGGTTCAAGCTGGCGTAACCACTGAAGTTACGCGATACCCACGCGTGTCAGCGGACAGTTTGGACGGGGTTGGACAGCCGGCCGATGGCATCGACCTCGCACACGATCATGTCTCCATCTTTGAGGTACCCCTTGGCTGGAACCATGCCGTCGGTGCCCGACCATTTGCCGCCGAGTTCAGCATCGGTAGACCAGGCTGTTCCGCTGGGCGTGCCGGTGATGATCATCATCCCCGGGCGTAGCGTGACATTGATCGAACAAAAGTGCACCAGTTCCGCGACCGGCCAAATCATCTGCGAGGTGCTGCTGATCTGGCGCAGCTCGCCATTGACCCAGGAGCGAACCATCAACTGCTGCGGATCGGGAATCTCGTCGGCGGTGACGATACACGGACCCATCGGCGCACTGCTATCGAAGAGCTTTCCGCGGCCCAGTTCATACCAGTGGGAACCGTCGGGGCGCGTACGAACCTGGCGGTCGCGCGCTGTGACGTCATTCACGATGGTGTAACCAAAGACGTGCTCCAGCGCACGGTCGACCGGAATGTGGCGGCCAGGCTTGCCGATCACGGCAGCTAACTCGACTTCGCCGTCGAGCTTCTTAGTCAGCACATCGTCGAGCACGATGGGTTGGTCTGGGCCAATCACGCAGTCGCTGGTCTTGACAAAGAATTCAGGCTCCTTGCCACTGATATCGGCGCCCGCTTTCTCCTTGTTGTGGCTCAGGTAGTTGCTGCCCGAGCACAGGATAGTGGTGGGCATCATCGGCGCGACGAGCAAGACCTGGCTCAATGCGATGCGCCCTGCTCCGCCCTGCTTGCTGCGAGTCACGGCATGGCCGATGGCGGTCTTGAGAGTGTCCCAGTTCTGAATCAGGGAGATGGTGTCAGCCAGCTGGGCATCGGCACTGCCTTTCAGGAAGGGTTGGGCGCGCTGAGCGGCCAGCAGGTCAACAACAGCGTCGCCGTCGAGCACGCCCACGCGGGTGGCGCCATGGAGTTCGAAATTAACGATTTTCATGGAAGCTTTCGAAGAATCTTGGAAAAGTTGCTCATTCGATCTTGCCCATCTTGGTGAGCACGGCGTCAAGCCGAGCAGTGTCAGTCACCAGGAACTGCGCGAACTCATCGGCATCCAGAAATTGCACCGGCGTTTTAAGGGCCGACATGGCCGAAGTAAAGGCCGCATGGCCAGACGCTTCCTTGATCGAGGCGCGCAGGCGTGCAATGACTGGTTCGGGTGTGCCTACCGGGACGAATACACCCGTCCACAGGTAGAACTCGCCGTCGTAGCCTTGTTCCTTCGAGGTGGGCACGGCAGGCAACGAGGGCACGCGGTCGCGGCTCATGCTCGCCAACACTTTGACCTTTCCGGCGGCGATGTGACCAGCCATAGCGCCAGGGGTTTGCATGGTGGCGTCGACCTGCCCTGCCAGCAGCGCATTGACCTGCTGCCCACCGCCGCTGAAGGGTGCGTGGATCATCTGCAGACCGGCAGCGTGCGCCAGAATCTCCATGGCCACATGGGTCGTGCCGTAGATACCCGAAGAACTGTAGGAAATCTTGCCCGGCTTGGAGCGTACCTCCTTAACGAAATCGGCCAGCGTGTTCCAGGGACTGTCCGCCCGCACGAACAGCACGGTAGGGTCGGCTGTCAGCCGCGCCACTGGCCGGAACTGATTCATCTGGAAGGTGGCTGCGCGGCCGCTGATGCGGTCGGAGATCGGGATGGTGATGATGCTCGGCAGAGCCATCATCACGGTGTAGCCATCGGACTTGGCCCTTGCCGCTGCCGACATGCCGATGGCGCCGCCGGCGCCGCCCTTGTTGTCGATCACAACATTCTGGCCAAGATTGGCCGACATGCCGATAGCCAGGGGCCGCGCCGTGATGTCCGACACACCGCCTGGCGTAAATGGAACCACCATGGTGATCGGCCGGTCGGGGTAAGTCTGCGCCAGCGCACCGGTCAATGCGGCAAGCGTGGTTATGACAAGCGCCGAACGGATCCATGTAGAAAGCTTCATCGGAATTTTCTCCTCATGATTGGTCATCGCGAATTGGATCCACTCACAACCTACGGCTAGGAATTTCAACCAGGTGAGAACCAGTATCGCACCTCAGCCTAACCCCCGATCCGCAAGAAAACCCTCGATTTGCAGAGATCAATATCAGCGACTGACCACTTACCGCACTGGCAAAAACTGGGTGTCAGACCCCGCAACCAACCTGCCGAGCGGCGCTGATCCTGCCGGTTACCAGTCGCCCTTCTATTCGCAGGGGCCAGCGGCGGAGGCCTTCATCGCTACGATCTGTCCGCTGCAAACGCCAACTGGAGGCCGCTTGTGTCAATTGATTCATTTTTCGACCTGTCGAAGCAGCAGTGGGAGTTGGTCGCTATTTTTGACGATGCCTTCCCGCTGGCTGTAGTCATGAACGGGCCGATATATTTCACGGATGGCAACATTTACGCTAACAAAGCCTGGGTTTTTTAACAACGCAGCGCAATGGAGCGTGAAAGACTCAAGCGGAGCATTTCAGGTGCGCTGATGGAAGCTAGACCATTGAGGTTGATTTACAAATGAAAAAGGCCACTAACTGTATGTCGTTAGCGGCCTTTATATTGCGGTCTGGTGGAGCTGGCGGGATTTGAACCCGCGTCCGCAAGCCTTGTTCGGGCAGATCTACATGTTTAGCGGTCTAATTTAAGTCTCGCCACCTGTGTCGCGCAGTCGCACGCTACTCAGGACGCCAGCACCCTATTTTCTCGCACCTAGCTAAGGTACCCAGCTAGCTGCCAGCCGATGAAATTATCTTTACAGCCGGGAGCGTTCAACTTGCGCTAAACACCCCTTGCCCAGCCCATCGGCCTGCTGTTGTAAAGCTCACAGGCAATTAAGCTGCGAGTGCGAAACGTTCGTCGTTTGCAGTTAGTTTGTTTGAATCAGTTTTACGAGCACACTCAGCTCGACATGCACCACACCGCGTCCGAACCCACGTCGAAACCAATGCAGCCCCAG
>JANOLL010000462.1:0-10618 GCA_031419775.1 Polaromonas sp.
CGCAGCTCGGCGACGCCAAGGTGCACGACATCAACAACTACATCGTCAAGGGCATGCTGTGGCAGGCGTTTACGCAGGACAAGCCCTGCGTGCTGCTGATCGACGAGGTGGACAAGGCCGACATCGAGTTTCCCAACGACCTGCTGCGCGAGCTCGACCGCATGGAGTTCTACGTCTACGAGACCCGCGAGCTGGTCAAGGCGAAGCAGCGGCCGATCGTGTTCATCACCTCGAACAACGAAAAAGAACTGCCCGACGCCTTCCTGCGGCGCTGCTTCTTCCACTACATCCGCTTCCCCGACAAGGAGACGATGGAGAAAATCGTCGCGGTGCACTACCCCGGCCTGAAGAAATCGCTCCTCAAGGAGGCGATGGAAGTGTTTTTCGAGGTGCGCGAGGTGCCGGGGCTGAAGAAAAAGCCCTCGACCTCCGAGCTGCTCGACTGGCTCAAGCTGCTGGTGGCAGAGGACATTTCGCTCGAAATCCTGCAGAGCAAAGACGACAAGGTCACGGTGCCGCCGCTGGTGGGTGCCCTGCTGAAAAATGAGCAGGACGTGACCTTGTTTGAAAAGCTGGTGTTCATGCAGCGCAACAACCGTTAAGCCAACTCTTGTACAACCGAAAACGAATGACTGATGAATCAACGCTCTCTACTCATTGAAGGACTGTCCGATGCCGTATGTTTTGTGGTCGGCGCGCTGCTGGGCGCAGGCATCGGCAGCCTGCTGGGATTGAACATTTTTGACGCTGGCTACAGCAACAGCAGCATTTTTGGAATCGTACTGGTCGGCCTGGGCGGAGGGCTTGGTCTGCAGCTGGCGCGTCGCTGGAGAAATCGGCAAAAGGCCGAGCCCGTCAAACCCGAGAAGTAGCCGTGGCTTTTGTAGAACCGGTCACGCTGGCAAGCCGCGGAATTGCGTTGGTGCCGCTGGCGCTGGCGCATGAATCTTGCTTGAAAGCGGCTGCCGCCGATGGCGAGTTGTGGCGCCTTCGCGTCACCTCGGTTCCCGAGCCAGAACAGACCCGGGCCTACATCGAAAACGCGCTCAACATGCGGGAGGCCGGTGAGCGCTTTGCGTTCGCCGTCACGCTGGAAGACAACGGGGAGGTCATTGGCACCACCAGCTTTCATGACATCGTGCCAGCTGTCAAACGTCTGGAGATAGGCTGGACCTGGTATGCCCATCGATTTCAGCGTACCCATGTCAACCGCACGACCAAACTGCTGCTTATGACGCACGCGTTCGAAACATTGGGCTGCAAGGTGGTCGGCTGGCGCACCGACAACTTCAATTTTGTATCGCAGCAGGCCATAGAACGCCTTGGCGCGAAAAAAGACGGCGTGCTTCGCGGTCATACCCTGCGACGCGACGGCACGATACGTGATACGGTGATGTACAGCATGCGATCCGGTGAATGGCCAGAAGCCAAGGCGCAACTGCTGGACCTGCTGGATAAGCCAAGACTCTGATCGTCCGCCATGCTGATCGATTTCTTCTATACCTTGCGTTCCGCAAAACTTCCGGTATCGGTGAAGGAATACCTGGTGCTGCTTGAAGCACTCCAGGCAGGGATCGTCGGCCCCAAAAGTAGCCAGCCGAACGGCTCACTAACCGGTTCTCTCGAACCCGCTCAGAACGAAGGCTCCTACCAGATCGACGATTTCTACTACCTGAGCCGCCTGATTCTGGTCAAGGACGAAAAGCACTACGACAAGTTTGACCGCGCTTTTGCAGCTTACTTCAAGGGCGTCGAGACAGTCGCCGATTTCACTCAAGACATTCCGCTGGAGTGGTTGCGTAAAAACCTTGAACTGCAGCTCAGCGCCGAAGAAAAAGCCAAGATCGAAAAAATGGGCTGGGACGAACTCATGGAAACGCTAAAAAAGCGTTTTCAAGAGCAAAAGGAGCGTCACGAGGGCGGTAGCAAATGGATAGGGACCGGTGGCACCTCACCCTTCGGTGCCAATGGCTACAACCCGCAGGGCATTCGTATTGGCCAGGAAAAAGGCCGCAACAAGAGCGCTCTAAAAGTATGGGATCAGCGCGCCTACAAGGATTACGACGACACCCAGGAGCTGGGCACCCGCAACATCAAGGTCGCGCTGCGCCGCCTGCGCAAGTTTGCGCGCCTGGGCAATGTGGAAGAGCTTGATCTGGCCGACACCATCCATTCCACTGCGGCCAATGCGGGCTGGCTGGACATCAAGATGGTGCCGGAGCGCCACAACAACGTGAAGGTGCTGCTGCTCATGGACGTGGGCGGCACCATGGACGAGCATATTCACCGCGTCGAGGAAATGTTCTCTGCTGTCAAGGCCGAGTTCAAGCACCTCGAGTTTTACTACTTCCACAACTGCGTTTATGACTTCATGTGGAAGAACAACCGACGCCGCTTCAGCGAAAAATTCGCCACATGGGACATCATCCGCAAGTACAACAAGGACTACAAGCTGATCTTCGTGGGAGATGCCACCATGAGCCCATATGAAATTTTGCAACCCGGCGGCAGTGTGGAATACAACAATGAAGAAGCCGGTGCCGAGTGGATGCAGCGGCTCACGCATGCGTTTCCAAAATTTGCGTGGATCAACCCCGAGCCTCAAGGCATCTGGCAGTACCGCCAGAGCATCAGCGTCATGCAGCAACTGGTGAGTCAGCGCATGTACCCTTTAACTCTCAAGGGGCTTGAAGACGCGATGCGCATGTTGAGCAAGTAGCGCGATCCTTAGAACCTGCCTGCCAAAGCCAGCGCATACAATCCCCGGTCCATGCCGCCACGTGGCATGTCGCCCGAAATTGGCCGCCATAGTTCAATGGATAGAACGAGTGCCTCCTAAGCGCTAGATACAGGTTCGATTCCTGTTGGTGGTACCAAACAAATGCTATTATTTAGATAGCTATGTAAGACCTAAAATTGCGGGCTGGACGCATAAAACACTCTGGAAATAGCACTCTCCAGAGTGTTAGGCCGATATAACCCGGCCGGCTTAGAGCACTTGCCCGAGTGGAGCGATCACTTCATGCCAAATTTGACTTTGGCGTCGCTCTGGCAATTGTCCTTGGCGGCTCCAGAGAGACTGTCACAGCGCTCTTTCACAGCTTTGTATTCGGCTTCGCGTTTTTCTTCTTTGGCCTCTTTTTTCGCAGCTACTACCTTGTCTGATCGATTGCCGCTGGTGTCAGCAGCGACCTTGGCGACTTTCGCGTCTTCCTTGGCTTTGACGTGAGTAGCCTTGGCATCTTTGACGCAGACATCCTTGGTATTCCCGGTCAAGTCGTCACATTTTTCCTTGGCCAGGTCATAGGCGGCATCGGCCTTGGCCATGCGGACTTTTTGGTCCTCTTTGGCGGCCGGTTTGTACTGGGCTTCGAGTTCTGCCTTAGCCACTTTTTCATTGCCTTTCGCCTGCGCCACGCAGATGTCTTTGGCGTTGTCTTTCAGGCTACCGCATTTGTCGCGATTGGCCTTGTACTCGCTAGAGATTCGGTCTTTCTGCGTCTTGTACTCGTCCTTGGTCATGGACAGGGCATTGCCGGCCATGGCAGAAGCGATCACCGCAGTGAGCAGGAGTAGTTTGGTTTTCATGGGGAGTCCTTCAGATTCGATTAGGTAGGGGTGGGCAGCACGCTCAATAGCGCTCAAAGAAATTGGTTGGGTTTCTCTCGTGCCAGGCATTGACCTGCTCTTCGGCTTCTTCCTTGGTGATGCCGTGTCGTTCCTGGATTTTTCCCAGCAACTGGTCGCGCTTGCCGGCGATCACGTCAAGGTCGTCATCGGTCAACTTGCCCCATTGTTCCTTGACTTTGCCTTTGAACTGAAGCCAGTTTCCGGCAGCTTGGTCTTGATTCATGGTTTTTCTCCTGATGAGTCTTTTCTAGAAGATGAAGCGGTCGGTCGATCGGTCGCGCCTCAAGCGTCAACGGCTCGTCTCGACACAACTTCACCGTAGTCCTTCTGGCAAGCGGGCGCAGTAGGCCCGTGCAAGGAACAACCGTAGGCTCGTGCCTACACCTGCACCCCAATGCTTGGAGTGGTTAGCGGGACCGCAGGGTGCGACTGAGCAATGCGACCGGCAACAAGCCAACCAGTACCAGGGCCAATGCAGGCAGAGCCGCTTCCCCGAGGCGCTCGTCGCGAGCCAGCTGATAGGTGACGACCGCGAGCGTGTCACTGTTGAAAGGTCGGAGCACCAGCGTCGCGGGTAACTCTTTCATGACATCGACGAATACCAGCAACGCCGCCGCAGCAACTGAGCGCTTCAAAAGGGGCCAGTGCACTCTGGCCAACAAGCTGGCGCCGGTGGTGCCAAGCATGCGTGCACTGTCGTCCAGACTAGCTGGGATACGGGTGTAGCCACTTTGCAGGGACTGCAAGGCCACGGCACTGAATCGCACCAGGTAAGCCCAGACTATGCCTAGGACGGTTGCGGTAACCCAGTAGCCCGCACCCAGTCCAGGCGCGGCAGATTGAAGCCAACCCACGGGTACCAACAGACCCACCACGATCACCGCACCCGGTACCGCGTAGCCGAGGCCAGCCAATTGCAATGCACCGCGCGTCAATACGGTCGGTTGGTAACGGGCTGCAAACGCCAGGGTCAGTGCCAGGGCAGTGGCCAGTGCAGCACTTAAACCTGCGAGCCAGATACTGCTAAAGGCCCAACCCGCGAACTGCGACCACAGCACGTCGTTCCAGCCACCTACCAAGGGACGAAGCATAAACAGCACCGGCAGCACAAAGCCCAAAGCAATGGGCAGACTGCAAACCAGCCAGGCCCACGCCGCGCGGGCGCCGCGCAATCGGACCGGTGAGCTGTCTGCACCAGAAGAACGCCGGCCACCCGTGCCCACGAAACGCATTCGTTTTTGGGCAAGGTGCTCGATGCGCAGCAAGCCGGCCACCACGATCAGCAAGACGGTCGCCAATTGCGCCGCTGCAATGCGGTTGTCCATCGCCAGCCAGGCTTTGTAAATTCCGGCCGTGAAGGTCTGTATGCCAAAGTAGCTGGAGACGCCAAAGTCAGCCAGAGTTTCCATCAGCGCCAGCGCCACGCCGGCAGCGATGGCGGGACGGGCCAGCGGCAAAGCCACCTCAAGAATACGCCGTGAGAGGGGAGCGCCGAGCAGGCGAGCCGCTTCCATCAAATGGACCGCGCGCTCTGACAGAGCGGTCCGCGCCAGCAGGTACACATAGGGGTAGAGCGACACGGTGAAGACCAGCACCGCCCCCTGCAAACTGCGTACTTCGGGCAGCAGCCGCCCCTGCAAACCAAAGGCCTCCCGCAAGCCCGACTGGAGCGGGCCCGAATACTGTAAAAAATCGGTATAAGCGTAGGCCACGACATAGGCAGGCATGGCCAGCGGCAACAACAAGGCCCATTCAAAAAAACGTCGCCCCGGAAATTCAAATAGCGTGACCGCGCTGGCTGTGGCCATCCCGACCAGCGCCACACCGAGCGCCACGCTGAGACAAAGCACCAACGAGGTCAACGCATAGTCGGGCAGTACCGTCTGCAGCATCTCTCCCAGAATGTCGCGCGCTAAGCCGTCGAATTGAAGCCATGACACCCCCACGCTGAGAACGGGTGACATGAGCAAGCCGACCAACAAGGTCAGAGCGGCATGGAAAAAAAAGCGGCGGGACATGTTGGACGGCTCGCTGACAGTTCAAAATCGACCGCAGAGTTGTTGCAAATGCGAATTGTAAGCATCTACAATAAAAATCATGTTTCTTGAAGTTTCTCAGCTCACTGTGCACTACAACACGGCGGCTGGTCGCGCCAAAGCCGCTGTAGACGGGGTGTCCTTTAGCCTTCAGGCCGGCGAGATCGGAGTGCTGATCGGACCCTCAGGTTGTGGCAAAACCACTCTGTTGCGCGCGGTGGCCGGGCTGGAACGTGCGCAGGCGGGCAGCATCACGCTGGCACAGCAAACTGTCAGCAGCACAGCCCGTCACGTGCCTGCCGAGTCACGCCGGATTGGGATGGTGTTTCAGGACTACGCACTTTTCCCGCACCTGGACACCGCTCACAATGTCGCGTTTGGACTCACGCATCTGCCTGTCAACCAGCGCACGCAGCGGGTGGATGCGGTGTTGGATCTGGTGGGTCTCGGCAATGTGCACAGACGTTTTCCACACGAGCTTTCGGGCGGCCAACAGCAGCGCGTGGCGCTGGCGCGTGCCCTGGCGCCCGAGCCAAGGTTGCTGTTGCTGGACGAGCCGTTTTCCAATCTGGATGTGGACCTGCGTGAGCGGCTTGCCCACGAGGTGCGCGGCATTCTTAAAGCGGCGGGCGCTACCGCCTTGTTTGTGACCCATGACCAACTGGAAGCCTTCGCCATCGGTGACCGCATCGGGGTGATGCACGACGGCCGTTTGCACCAGTGGGAGGATGCCTATTCCCTGTACCACCGGCCAGCCACCCGATTTGTCGCCGACTTCATCGGCCACGGGGTCTTCGTTCCTGCCAGCATTACCCAGCACGGGGTCGAAGTGGTGGTGCACACCATGCTGGGTGACTTGACAGATCTGGAAGAATGTCCGCTGCCAAGTGCGTACAGCGATGGCTTGTGCGACGTGTTGCTTCGGGCAGACGATATCGTGCATGACGACGACGCCCCGGTGAAAGCGCAAATCATGCGCAAGGCGTTCAGGGGCTCGGAGTTTTTGTACACCCTGAGGCTTGCAACTGGAGAACTGCTGATGGCGCATGTGCCTTCTCATCATGACCACGCACTCGGCGAGTGGATAGGCATTCGGGCGGAGGTCGCTCACATCGTCACGTTTACTCGGGAGCCGGCCCAAATCGGCTCCGCGTTGCCGTCACCGACACCGCGCCCGGCTGCCGCGAAAAGCTTATGAAGCCAGCAGGGCTTGAATCTCGTTTCTAAGCGAGAGTGCCCATTCACGACGGCTCCGCCCTCCAGCCGTCTGGGGTTCCCCAAACGTGATCACCACCGCAATACTCGGCGCGCAGAGGGTTCGCCAGACTGATTCAGCCAGCGTGTCGTCGTTGATGTAGCACGGCGCGACACTCGGCTGGCCAGTCGTCTGGTCGATAAAACGCATGGCCACTGGCTGCACCGGCGCACCGGCTGCAATAGCGGCCTGAAGCAGGTTGGCATGGAAAGGCAGCACGCTTGATCCATCGCTGGTGGTGCCTTCTGGAAACACCGCCAGGACATCACCTGCCCGAAGGCTCTCGGTCATGTGGTGAACCACCCGCATGGCATCGCGCCGCGACTCGCGTTCAATAAACAAGGTGCCAATTCCCGCAGCGAGCATGCCAATTGCCGGCCATTTTCGAATGTCCGCCTTGGATACAAAGCGGCAGAAACGTGCCGCGTGGAGCGATGTGATGTCCAGCCACGAGATGTGATTGGCCACTATCAGCAGCGGCCCAGCGAGGTTCGATAGGCCGCGCACCACCAAGGTGATGCCAATACATTTGAGCAGTTTTAGCGACCACTCCTGGGTTTTTATTTCCCGTTGCGCGGGCGACAGCCGCGGAAACGCCAGCAAGATGGTCAGCAGGCCCGACAAGATATGAACCAGTGCGCGGGCAAGCTTCAAAAGGGCGCGCAAGCGGCTCATGGCTGCGCCCTCACCCGCATCGCTGCTCCCGCCAGATTCAAGCTCAAAATTCTGGCGCCCCGGGCGATTGGTAGGCCACTTGCCCACCCACCAGCGTCCAGCACACCCGGGCCGGCAATTGATAGCCAGAAAATGGCGTGTGCTTGCCCTGGCTGCGCAAGGCGCCGGGCTCAACCGTCCACCCCGCTGCAGGATCAAAGATACAAATATCCGCAACGCCACCCTGGACAAGCTGCCCCGCACTGTCCTGCAGCTTTCCAAGCGACGGGCCCAATATCCGGGCGGGTTCGCTGGTCAGAACGGCCAGCGCACGCATCAGACTGGCATCATCCTGGCCCCACTTGCAGGCCAGGGACAGCAGCAGTTCGAGTCCGGTAGCGCCCGGCTCGGCCTCGGCGAACGGCAGGGTCTTGCTGTCTTCATCGACAGGCGTGTGGTCGGACACCAGCGCGTCTATCGTGCCATCGGCCAGACCCAGGCGAATGGCGTCCCGATCCCGTTGCTGGCGCAGGGGCGGCTGCAGGCGCATGCGGCTATCAAAATAGCCGATATCGGTATCCGTCAGGTGCAGGCTGTTGATACTGACATCGCAGGTCACCGGCAAGCCCTGGGCCTTGGCGCTGGCAATCAGGGCAACGCCGGCTGCGCTGCTGAGGCGACACAGGTGAACACGTGCCCCGGTAGCCCGTACGCATTCGAAAATTTGATGTAAGGCGATTGTTTCGGCTGCGACCGGCACACCGCTCAAACCCAGCCGGGTAGCAAAGGCGCCACTGGCAGCGACGCCCTGACCCAGATGCAGTTCCTGAGGCCTAAGCCAGACGCTGTAACCGAAACTCGCCGCATATTGCAGAGCACGCATCAACATTTGCGTATTGGCGAGCGGGACTTCGGCCTGGCTAAAGCCTACACAACCTGCTTCGGTAAGCTCCACCATCTCGGTCAGGGTCTCACCTTGCAAGGCGCGGGTTAGTGCGCCGAGTGGAAAGACCCGAGAGCGATGCAGTTTTTCGGCACGGAACTTGAGCATTTCCACCAGCCCAGGCTCATCGAGCACCGGCTCAGTATCTGGCGGGCACACCAAACTGGTCACGCCGCCGGCTACCGCAGCCGCCAACTCGCTTTCCAGCATGCCTTCGTGCTCATGACCAGGCTCACGCAGGCGGACCGCCAAATCGATCAGTCCGGGGGCCACAATGCAGCCGCTCGCATTAATGGTTTTATTGGGCGAAAAATCAGCCGCCGGGGTCTGCGTCGAGACAATACGCCCACCGGCAATAGCCACGTCACACACTGCGTCAAAGCCACTTGCGGGATTGATCACGCGCCCGTTTTTGATCAGAATTTTCATGCTTCGTTGCCCGCAACAATGCTCATCACGGCCATGCGGACGGCGATACCGAAGGTGACCTGCGGCAAGATGACGCTCTGCGCGCCATCGACCACCGCAGAGTCGATCTCCACCCCGCGATTGATCGGGCCAGGATGCATCACGATGGCGTCAGGTTTGGCCATCTGAAGTTTGTCCTTGGTCAATCCAAAACTTTTAAAGAACTCCTGGCTGCTGGGCAGCAGCCCGCCCGACATGCGCTCGTTTTGCAGCCGCAACATGATGATCACATCGGCCCCCTTGATGCCTTCTTGCAGCGTATGGCAGACACGCACGCCCATCTGCGTCATGTCAGACGGAACCAGGGTTTTGGGACCCACCACACGCACCTCGGGGCAACCCAGCGTGGTGAGCGCATGAATGTCAGAGCGCGCCACGCGGGAGTGCAGCACATCGCCCACGATAGCGACCGTCAATTGGCTGAAGTCTTTTTTGTAATGGCGTATCGTGTACATGTCCAACAGCGCCTGCGTCGGGTGGGCGTGCCGGCCATCACCGGCGTTGATCACATGCACGTGCGGGGCAACATGCTGGGCAATCAGGTAGGGCGCACCCGACTCACCGTGGCGCACCACAAACAGGTCCGCAGCCATGGCGCTCAGATTGGCAATCGTGTCCAGCAGCGATTCGCCTTTGGAGGCCGACGATCGCGCAATGTCCAGATTGATGACATCTGCCGACAGGCGGGTAGCGGCAATTTCAAAAGTGGTGCGGGTACGGGTGGAGTTTTCAAAGAACAGGTTGAAAACGCTCTTGCCGCGAAGCAGGGGGACTTTCTTAACCTCCCTGTCGCTGACCGAGACAAAGTCGCCAGCCATGTCCAAAATGTGCGTCAGGGTCGCTTTAGGCAGACCTTCAATCGACAGCAAGTGAATCAGTTCACCGTTTTTATTGAGCTGTGGGTTTCGGCGGTACAACACGCTTTTAGGCTCCCGATCCGTTGTGGATTTCATTAGCCGTCTTGGCCATCATTGGTCCTTTAAGCGAAAACTGAACTGCCCATTTTCCAGACGCGCCAGCTCCAGGCTTTGCGATGCTGGCAAGGTGACGCGTGCCACCGCGAGATCCGGTTGAACCGGCAGTTCCCGGCCGCCCCGGTCGACCAGGACCACCAATCTGACGCTGGCTGGTCGGCCATAGTCGAACAGTTCATTGAGCACGGCACGCAGCGTGCGGCCGGTGTAAAGCACGTCGTCGACCACAATCAAGTGGGTGCCATTGACATCAAATGGCAGCGTCGTCTGGCCACCTGAAGAGAGGCCGCGCTTGGCGAAATCATCGCGGTGCATGGACGAGGACAAGATGCCGGTCTTGCCAGGAAGCCCCAAGTCTTTGTGCAGGCGCTCGGCGAGCCAGACCCCGCCCGAAGCAATTCCAACCAGGAAAAAAGGCGGCTGCCCGCCAGCCTCGTGGCTTGCCTTGAGCTGCTGCATCGCGTGCAACAGATCCCGATAAAGCGCTTCGGCATCGAGCGTCAGGCTACTCATGGAAGGCCCCTTAAAAACTGCTCCAGAATGATGCAGGCGGATGCGGCATCGGTGTCGGACACGTCATTCGACCGGGCTTCAGTAGTGCTGTAGCGTTCATCGACCTCAAAAACCTGCAGGCCAAACCGGCCCCGCAACTGACGTG
>JANOLL010000463.1:0-2348 GCA_031419775.1 Polaromonas sp.
ATTCACAACAAGGTGCCCGACCATGCCAAGCTCAAGCCGGCTGCAGAGTGTCCGCCCATCGTCTATCCGAAGCCCGACAACCGCATCACCTTTGATCGACTCAGCTCGGTTTTTATCTCCAACACCAATCACGAAGAAAATCAGCCCGCGCACCTGACGCTCAAAGACGATGGCATTCCGGTCAGTGTCAACCTCGCGACTTATGGCGGCCCCGAAAGCCGATACTGTCCGGCTGGCGTTTACGAATACGTCAAGAATGCAGAGGGTGCAGACCGGCTTCAGATCAACGCGCAGAACTGCGTGCATTGCAAGACCTGTGACATCAAGGATCCGACGCAAAACATTGTCTGGGTGACACCAGAAGGCGGCGGCGGACCCAACTACAGCGGCATGTAGTCGCCTGACCCGGCGCATTACCTGGCGCAATCCGGCGTATCGACATCTCTCAGGTAAAGTGGTCAACATGCGCAGCCCATCGCATGGGGCTTGCGTCTTGTTTGCCCCCCGGAGAACGCCTTGACCAGTGCACCTGCTCCCGTCGCGCCCGCCGAGAGTCTTCTCAAAACGCCCTTGCATGCCCTGCATGCTGAACTCGGCGCACGCATGGTTCCCTTTGCGGGCTACAGCATGCCGGTGCAATACCCCAGCGGACTGATGGCAGAGCACCTGCATACGCGCAGTGCCGCCGGACTGTTCGACGTGTCGCACATGGGCCAGCTGAGCCTGCGCGGACCCGATGCGGCAGCGGCACTGGAAACCCTGCTGCCGGTCGACGTCATGGACCTTCCCGTTGGCAAGCAGCGCTACGGCCTGCTACTCGATGACCAGGGCGGCATCATGGATGACCTGATGTTTTTCAATGGCGACCAAGGCGACGGTGGAGACTGGTTTGTCGTGGTCAATGGTGCCTGCAAGGCCAGCGATATGGCGTACATCACGCAAAAAATTGGTCACCGCTGCAAGGTCATTCCGCTGCCAGACCAAGCGTTGCTGGCGTTACAGGGGCCTCAGGCGGTCAAGGCGTTGGCGCGCCTGGCACCCGGCAGTGAAAAGCTGGTGTTCATGACGGGTGGCCGATTCAGCGTCGCAGGGTTTGACTGTCTGGTGACACGCAGCGGCTACACCGGCGAGGACGGCTTTGAAATCTCGGTTGCAGCTTCTGAGGCCGACGCACTGGCCCGCGCACTGCTGGCGCAGCCTGAAGTCAAACCGATCGGACTGGGCGCTCGTAACTCGCTGCGGCTGGAAGCTGGCCTGTGCTTGTATGGCCAGGACATGGACACCGGTACGACCCCGGTTGAAGCTGGCCTCAGTTGGGCGATTCAGAAAGTACGGCGTGCCGGAGGCGCCAGGGCTGGCGGATTTCCAGCGGCGGAAAGAATTCTTGCGCAGCTGGTCAATCCCTCAGCTTTAAAAAGAAAGCGCGTCGGCCTGGTCGCGCTGGAACGCATACCGGTTCGGGAACACACCCTGCTGCTTGGCCCCCAGGGTGAACCAGTCGGCGAAGTGACCAGCGGTCTGCTCAGCCCCAGCCTGAACCAGCCGATTGCAATGGCCTACGTCAGCCCGGAGTTTGCCGCTCTGGGCACGACAATTAGAGCCTTAGTGCGTGGCAAGCCGGTTGCCATGCAAGTCTCCAGCATGCCATTCGTGCCTCAGCGTTATTTCCGTGGCTGACCTCTTGCAGGTGCCAGCTGAAGCAGCCTGCTGTCCCCCGTTACCATTTCGTTTTATTTTCAGGAGAACGTTATGACCATCCATTACACCGAAGACCATGAGTGGCTCAACGTTGACGGCGAGGTCGCAATTGTCGGCATCACCGTTCACGCGCAGGAGGCACTGGGAGATGTGGTGTTTGTCGACTTGCCCGCTGTCGGCACCGTTTTTGCCCAAAAGGAAACTGCGGGCGTGGTGGAATCTGTCAAAGCTGCTGCCGACGTTTACATGCCCGTCAGTGGCGAAGTCATTGCGGTCAATGAGGCGCTGCGCAATGACCCGTCGCTGGCCAACAGCGACCCCCTAGGGGACGGCTGGTTCTTCAAGATCAGGCTGTCCGACGCTTCGCAGTTGAATGCCTTGATGAATGAAGGCGCATACGCCAGTTTTTCAGCCACAGCATAAAACCAGACGGCGCAAGTTGGGCCTGAACCTGCACTGAGGATCAAAACATGTTGATGCCATCTGCCAGACCACTGAGTGAACTCGAGAACCCGTCTGAATTTATCGCCCGCCACATTGGCATCACTGCCGCAGACGAAGCCCGAATGCTCGGTGTGGTGGGTGCCACTTCCCGGCAGGCGCTGATGACCAGCATTGTTCCGGCCTCGATTGCCCGCCGCAGCGCGATG
>JANOLL010000464.1:0-8300 GCA_031419775.1 Polaromonas sp.
CGCGCGGTTCGTTACTTCCGGCGCGCCGCGCGGCCTTACTGTGGCTTGGCGCCAGAAGCCCGCATCACCTCACCGAGTACGGTGTATTCTGCGCGCATAAACCCATCGTATTCGGCGGGCGTCATCACCATCGGCTCGGCACCGATCTTGGCAAACCGTTCTCTCATTTCAGCCGTTTGTAAGGCCTTGTTGATTTCTTCATTCAGGCGCATCACGATATCGCGTGGTGTGGCTGCTGGAGCCAACAGCCCTACCCAGAAATTAAATTCTCCCTTGGGAAATCCCGCTTCTGCAATGGTCGGCACGTCCGGAAAGGCTGGTACGCGCTTAGGTGTGCTCACCGCCAAGGCGAGCAGTTTGCCTTCCTTGATCAGTCCGGCTGCTGTCGAGAGTGGTGTCCAGGTGAACTGCGTACGTCCGCCCATGGTTTCGGTTAGTGATTCAGGGGAGCCTTTGAATGGCACATGCAAGGCATCGATACCGGTAGCCATGCGAAATTTTTCAGCGCTGATGTGGGCGCCGCTGCCCACACCTGCTGTGGCGTAGTTAAACGTGCCGGGCTTGGCCTTGGCGGCATCTACCAGCTCGCGTACGGTACGTATCCCCAGACTGGGCGAAACCACTAAGGCTGAAGGCAGGCTTGCCAGCGGCGCGACTGCTGCAAAGTCCTTCAGCGTGTCGTACGGAATACTCGCATACAGCACTGGGTTCACCACGTGGCCGGTCGAGATAACACCCAGCGTATAACCATCTGGCGGTGCTTTGGCCACCACATTCATACCGATGGTTCCACCAGCCCCGGCACGGTTCTCTATGGTGACCGGCTGGCCCAGTGCCGCGGAAAGACGCTCGGCAATGGGACGCGCCATGGTGTCGGTCGCAGAACCGGGTGTGAAGGGCACGATGATGCGGATTGGCTTAGAGGGAAAACTTTGCGCGAGGGCATGGCGATATGGCAGCGCAGCCAAAGTCGCAGCACCCAGCGAAGCTGAAATCAATACACGTCTTTTCATGTTGTCTCCGGTAAAAGTAATGGGTGGCAAAGGGGTGGATCTCAAGGAAGGTTTTTTTAACTGTCGCCATTCACTCTGACTTCAGGTCCGCATGACGGGAGCGCCTGGTTGCGCCAAGGGATGCGCCTCTGCGAAGGCCTTGAGCTTCAAGCATCGGTCGACGATGGCTACCAGGCTTGGCGCCGCCGACAAATCCATTTGAAAAAGGCGGGCTCCCACCACATGAGAGACCAGCGCCAGATCAGCGATGGATATCCGGTCGCCATGGACGTATTCTCCAGACAGCCCATCACTTGCCAGTCGGGCTTCGATCGCTTGGGTGCCCTTGCTAAACCAGTGCCTGACCCATTTGAGTCGTGTGGGTTCGTCGAGCCCCCATTCGTGTTCCAGATAGTCCCGGACGCGCGGGACGATGAGAGGATGAACGTCAGCGCTGGTCATTTGCGCCAATGAGCGCACGCGTGCCCGGCCAGCTGCGTCTTCAGGCAGGAGGGACTCATGTGGCCAAGTCTCGTTGATGTACTCAATAATGGCCAGCGACTGGCTCAGGCGAAGGCCATTGTGCTCAAGCAAAGGCAGACTACTTTGTGGGTTCAAATTTTGGTAGGCTGGCAAAAACTGTTCGCCTTTGCTCAGGTCGACAATGACCTCCCGGTGGTCCACACCTTTGAGCTTGAGTGCCGTGCGCACCCGAAAGGTTGCCAGGGAACGCCAGTAGCCGTGAAGAAGAACCGTCATGGTTTTGCCCAACCTGCTTAGTTTTTACCGTCGATGAAATCTCTGATCGTTGCCATGAAAACGTCGGGTGCCTGAAGCTGAGGAACATGGGCGCAACCTTCCAGCACGACCAGCCTTGCATGGGGTAGGCCTGCGCTCAACTCGTGCGACATAGGCGGCGGTGTGGCCTCGTCCTGTGCACCCACCATGACCAGTACTGGCAGCTTGACCGCAGCCAATTGCGGCCTGAGATCGAGCGTGGACAGGGCTTCACATGCGCCGTGGAAGGTTTGTGTTGCCACAGACAAGAAGCGCTTTTTTCGGTCCTCGACCAATGCGGGGTTCAGGGCTTGAAATTCCGGTGCGAACAGGCGGCGCATCGCGACGTCTGCAATGGCGCTGAGTCCCTTGTCGCGCACTGCTGCAGACATGCCTTTAAAAGCCGCGCGTCCTGGTTCAGAAAAGGCTGCGCCGCAGTCTGCCAGCACCAGCCGAGAGGCCAGCTGGGGATGCCGTATGGCGGCGACCAGGGCAACAAAGCCACCATAACCGTTTCCAAGCAGGATAGGCTTTTCGTCAAGATTCATGGCCTTGAGGCCAGCGGCGACCTGGTCGGCAATCGAGTCGAGGCTGGTACCCACAAAATCCGAATCATCAAAACCCGGCAGGCTCAAAACGATGACCCGGTGGGTAGTGGCAAGGGTTTGTGCAATCAGGTCGAAGCTGCTTTGGTCGGCCAGCAGCGAATGGAATAGGACGATAGGCTTCCCGCTGCCGGCAGTTCGGGCACTCAACCGTTTCCCGTTCACCGCGATGCTGACTGGCTTAAATTCAGAAGCATTAGGCTGGATTGAAGATTGCATCGTTGTCCTTTTTATGGTTTGACTCGGTTGTTCGGATGTCAGTTCAGCCGCGCCTGCAAGGCTGTGTCCTTGTACCAGTCGAAGGGCGCATCGTCGAGTCGCACCATCACGCTCTTGGTTTCAAAGTGCTGGTCAAAAGACTCCGTTCCACACTCGCGGCCAATCCCAGAATCCTTGATGCCGCCCCAGGGCGAAGCCGGGTCCAGGCGGTGGTGGTCGTTGATCCACACAATCCCGCATTTGAGCCGAGCCGCGACGCGGTGAGCGCGCGTGATGTCATTGGTCCGTATGGCACCTGCCAAGCCAAAGGGGGAGTCGTTGGCCAAAGCGAGACCTTCAGCCTCGGTTGAAAACTTGGTTACCGAAACGAAAGGCCCAAACACCTCTTCCTGGAAGATGCGCATACCTGCAGTGACATCTGCGAACACGGTTGGTTCAACAAAAAAGCCATCTTTCAATGCGGGATCGGTCGGCACCTTGCCGCCTGCAACCAGACGGGCCTTGTCTTCTTCAAGGCCAATACGGATGTAATTTAAAACCCGCTGCTGCTGGCGCGCGGAGACAACGGGGCCAAGCTGAACAGCCGGATCTGACGGGTTGCCGATACGGATGGACTTGGCTTTGGCGGCCAGTTTTTCAACGAACTCGTCGTAAATCTTTGCCTGGACGATTTGGCGGCTGCCACAGATACAGGTCTGGCCAGCACCAATGAACCCACCAAAAGCCGCGTAGTTCACAGCTTGATCGACATCAAAATCATCAAACACCAGTACTGGCGTTTTGCCGCCCAATTCCAGCGTCTGGTGGGCAAAGTTGCGTCCGGATGCTGCCCCAGTGATGCGGCCGGCTTCTGTGCCGCCGGTGAGAACCCACTTGGCCAATCCCGGATGCTCCGCGAGGGCCTTGCCGGTGGTAGGGCCTAGCCCGGTGACCACATTGAAGGCGCCGGGTGGCAAGCCTGCTTCAACGAACAATTTAGCGAGACGCAGCGTTGTCAGCGGCGTGTACTCAGACGGCTTGACAACCGTTGTGCAACCAGAAGCCAGCGTAGGCGCCAGGCTTTTGATCATGATCATCAGGGGATGGTTAAACGGGGTGGAATTGCCGACGACGCCTATAGGTGTTCTGAGCGTGTAATTGAGGTAGTTGCCATCGACCGGAATGACTGAGTCGCGGCGGGCAATCGCCAGACCTGCGTTGTATCTAAAGAAATCAGGAAGCCTTGAAATCTGAGCGCGGGTTTCGTTCAGGGAGCGGCCGTTGTTGGCCGTCTCCAGCTGGTACATCTCGTCCAGATTGGCTTCAAATACATCGGCCAACTTGTTGATGAGCCGGGCCCGCGTCCGATTTGACATGCCACTCCACTCCTGGCTATGAAATGCGGCGCCTGAGCTGCGAACGGCGCGGTCTACATCGGCGTCGCTGGCGTGGCTTATCTGGGCCAGCAATTGACCCGTGGCAGGATTGATCACATCCAACAAGTCGGGCCGACTCGCGGTGACTTCGCGTCCGTCAATAAAAAGTCCGTGAACGGGCGAAGTTGTGGCGTGGCTGAATTGAGCGGTGGCTGACATGACGATCCTTCTGAAATAAAAATTAACCGGCGATCAGGCTTTTGGAGATCGCGGTGCTGACGCGTTTGCCTGCTTCGATAATGTGTTGCTCGCACAGTCGCTGCGCCTTCTTAAGCGCACGCGCCTGCAATGCATCGATCAGTGCGCAATGTTCATTGACGAGGGACTGGGGATCACCTTTATGGGTGGTGCTCACACTCATGTGTACCGCACGTTCCATCAGGTCAATCAGCTCAATCAGCTGATCCCGCATTCTGGCGTTACCGCCTAGCTTGGCCAGACGCTGGTGGAAGCTTCGGTTGTAGGCAATGAAACCGCCGACCCAGACACTTGCGTCAAAAACCCTGAAAACGCTGAGTTCAGCAAGCTGCTCGTCGCTCGCATGGATCACGATACGCTCGACGCATGCCCGCTCGAGGGCGGCGCGCAGATGAAACATATCGAGCACATCTGTCAGAGAAACAGGTGCCACGCGGTAGCCCTGACGTGGCGAGGTGATGACGAGCCCCTCGCGCTCCAGGCGCATCAAGGCGTCCCGGACTGGCGATTTGCTCATGTCAAACCTTGCTGCCAGCTCCGCTTCACGGATTTCAGTACCAGGCGCCAGTTTGCAACTGATCATTTCCGCCCGAAGCTGTTCATAAACCGTTTCTCTTAAGAGCCGGTTACCCACTGCTGGCAAGGAAGTTTCTGCAAACGCCATGGTCCTAAGATATCAGGATTTGAAAATTGAACATGTTTACAAAAGAGGAAAAATGAAAACTTGAAGAAAAAGATGCCAGGTATTTCAAATATCTATTGGTAATTTCCCTTGAACGACCCGTTTTAATTATTTTTCGGATTTGACAGTTTGCTAAATCGTAATATATCATGAAGCTTGTTTGTCAATCAAATTTATCAGGAGTCCTTCATGCCGAATAACCCGCTTCCCTTGGCCATTGCAGCAGCGGCGCTTGTTGCCAGTCTGGGTATTCCGGTCCAGGCGGCCGATAAAGACGCTATTCGTTTGGGTTTTTTGACCATCAAATCGGGCGCGCTGGCTGCAGGTGGCAAGCAGATGGAAGACGGCTTGCGTCTTTTCCTGAAAGAGCGAAACAACATGATTGCCGGTCGCAAGGTGGAGCTGTTTGTCGCTGATACAGCCGGCCAGCCTGCCAACACCAAAACCAAGACGCAAGAACTGGTCGAGAAAGACAAAGTGCACGTCATCATCGGGCCTCTTGCCGCATTTGAGGCCCTGGCGATTGACGACTACATCCGGAAAAACGAAACCCCGATCATCGCGCCATCGGCCGCTGCGGAGGATCTGACCCAGCGCAAGGCCAACCCGTGGTTTGTGCGCGCTGTGGGCACCTCGGCTCAGGCCAACCACGTGCTCGGAGATTACGCCGCACGAGAGCTGAAGTACAAGCGGATTGCAATCATTGCCGATGATTTTGCTTATGGTCACGAGAGTGTGGCGGGCTTCCAGCGCACGTTTGAAGAAGCTGGGGGCAAAGTGGTTCAAAAGCTGTGGTCGCCGCTGAATGTTGCCGACTATGGAACCTACATCGGTCAGATCAAGCCCAACGTTGACGCCGTTTTCGCAGCCTTTGCCGGTGGTAATGGCATCAAGTTTCTTAAGCAGTACAACGAGTACGGATTGAAGGCCAAAATCCCCGTGCTTGGCAGCATGACCTCGGTGGATGAGGGTATTCTTAAATCAATGGGGGATGAGGCGCTGGGCGTGATCTCGTCGGGCTGGTACGCTGCTGGCATCAACAACGCAGACAACAAGAAATTTGTGCAGAGCATCAACCGTGATTACCAGCAAGACCCCGGCTTTTACTCAATGGGTGCTTATGGCGCGGCACTGATGCTGGAACAGGCGCTCAAGGACGTCAAGGGCAAGATTGAAGACAAGCCGGCTTTTATGGCGGCGCTGCGTAATGTTCAGATATCCAATGATCCGCGTGGGAAGATCAGCCTGGATGCCCTTGGCAACCCAGTGATGGACATCTATGTGCGCAAAGTCGAGCGTAAGGGTGGCAAATTGAGCAACACCGTGGTCAAGACTTATCCGGCAGTCAGCCAGTTCTGGACGTATAACAAGAAAGATTTTCTTGCAAACCCCGTCTACTCGCGTGACTATCCGCCTGCCGTCAACATCGAGAAATAACCGGTAGCGCGCCGCAGGGCTTAATTGATGTCTTTTTGGGTTATACAGAGCTTGAACAGCCTTGCTCTGGGGGGCGTTCTTTTCACGCTGGCCGCGGGGTTTTCACTGATCTTCGGACTCATGCGCATCGCCAACTTGTCGCATGGTGCCTACTTCATGTTCGGCGCGTACATTGGATTGAGTGCACTGGATCATGGCTATGGGTTTGGCACTGCACTGTTGGCGGCAGCACTGGGGGTCGGCGTATTGGGTGGGATCGTTGAGCGCGTGATCCTTCGACGTCTGGCCGGTAACAGTTTGTCCCAAGTGTTAGCGACGCTCGGTGTAGCTTTTGTTATCGCAGACGGAAGTTTGTGGCTGTGGGGCGGCGATCCTCGATCGGTCTCTCCGCCCGAGCTCTTTTCAGGCGGTCTGCAGGTGTGGGGCCTGACCTTTCCCCTGTATCGCCTGATGGTTCTGGTGTTCAGCATCGTGGTGGCGATCGGGCTCTGGCTGTTGCTCGACAAGACGCGTCTTGGCGTCATGATCCGGGCCAGTGTGGATGACCGTCAGATGGCGCAGGGCATTGGCGTTCGTTCCTCGCAACTGTTCACGCTGGTTTTCTGCCTTGGTGCCGCCTTGGCCGGTATCGGTGGCGTGATTGCAGCGCCTATCTTGTCGGTCTACCCCGGCATGGACGCGGACATGCTGCCACTGGCATTGGTGGTGGTGATTCTGGGCGGGTTGGGGAGTCTGGGTGGTGCCTTTGTTGGCAGCTTCGTCATTGGGTTTGTCTACAGCTTTGGACAAGTCCTGTTACCTGACCTGGCGTACATCATCCTGTTCCTGCCAATGGTGATCGTTCTGGCGGTGCGACCGCGCGGCTTGTTCGGAAGGATCACGGCGTGAAGCGTCTGGTGGCAGGCGTGTCACTGGTTCTTCTGATCAGCCTTCCTTTATGGGTAGGTGGGGTTTACTACATCAATCTGGCCAGCCAGATCATGATTGCAGCGCTGTTTGCCATCAGTCTCAATTTGCTGGTGGGCTATGCCGGACTGACCTCACTCGGTCATGCGGGCTATCTGGGCCTCTCGGCCTATACCAGTGCCTGGCTCACGACCAATCTTGGATGGGGACACCTGCCTTCGGCAGCTGCGGCGCTGGCCGGTACAGGCGCAATGGCTGCTGTGTTCGGATTGATTGCCTTGCGCGCAACTGGCATCAGCTTTCTCATGATTACGCTGGCTTTAGGGCAGATTCTCTGGGGGCTGGCCTACCGGTGGAACAGCGTCACGGGTGGCGACAACGGTATTTCGGGCTTGACGCGCCCCAGCCCATTTGGAATTGATTTGGGTAACGCCAACTACTTTTTCTTTTTCACCGTGCTGGTGTTTTTAGCGATCTGGGGTTTGAGCGCTGCCTGGATGCGTTCCCCATTCGGCGCCAGTATTCGGGGAACAAAAGACCAACCGCGCCGCATGAGTACGCTTGGCTATAACGTCTGGTTGATACGCTGGATTACCTTTATTGTGAGTGGCCTGATGGGCGCGGTGGCAGGTCTGATGTACGTTTACTACCACCAGTTCATCAGCCCGCACAGCCTGTCACTGGCCAACTCTGCTGAAATGTTGCTGATGGTGATTGCCGGCGGGGCCGGCACATTGAGCGGTCCGATCGTTGGCGCGGCGCTGGTCGTTCTGCTTAAAAATGTAGCCAGTGCCTACATTGACCGCTGGGTCATGCTGCTCGGTTTGGTGTTCATTTTTATCGTCATGTTTGTGCCGGGAGGCATCGTGGCGGGTATCTCCCGAATCTTGAAGTTCGCAGGCAAGGGCAAGGCAGGGCGCACGACGTGAAACCGATTCTTGAAGTTAAGGATCTGTGCAAATCCTTCGGTGGATTACAAGTGACGCGGTCTGTCAATCTGGTCATTCAGCCCGGCGAGCGGCATTTGCTGATCGGCCCAAACGGAGCCGGCAAAACCACTTTATTCAAC
>JANOLL010000465.1:0-3656 GCA_031419775.1 Polaromonas sp.
GGCGCGCAGATCTACCTCAAACGCGAAGACTTGAACCACACCGGCGCGCACAAGATCAACAACACGATTGGTCAGGCCATGCTTGCCAAACGCATGGGTAAACCGCGCGTAATCGCCGAGACAGGGGCTGGGCAGCACGGCGTAGCCACCGCCACCATTTGCGCACGTTATGGTCTGGAATGCGTGGTCTACATGGGCAGCGAAGACGTCAAGCGCCAAAGCCCGAATGTGTACCGCATGAAGCTGCTGGGCGCGACCGTGGTGCCAGTTGAAAGTGGCAGCAAGACCCTCAAAGACGCCCTGAATGAAGCGATGCGGGACTGGGTCGCCAACGTGGACAACACCTTCTACATCATCGGTACGGTGGCCGGCCCGCACCCCTACCCCATGATGGTCAGAGACTTTCAAAGCGTCATCGGTAATGAGTGCATCGTGCAAATGCCGGAGATGACGGGTGGTCGTCAGCCTGATGCCGTAATCGCCTGCGTGGGCGGCGGCAGCAACGCCATGGGTATCTTTCACCCCTACATCTCCTATGAAAACACCCGTCTGATCGGTGTCGAAGCGGCTGGTGAGGGCATGGACAGCGGCAAACATTCGGCCTCCCTGCAGCGGGGCCTGCCGGGCGTGTTGCACGGCAACCGGACTTATGTCCTGCAGGACGAAGATGGTCAGGTCACAGAAACGCACAGCATCAGCGCCGGCCTTGATTACCCAGGCGTCGGTCCGGAGCACGCGTTCTTGAAAGACATTGGTCGTGCAGAATATGTGGGTATCACTGATACCGAAGCACTTGAAGCCTTCCACTACCTGTGCCGCACCGAAGGTATCATCCCCGCGCTTGAATCGAGCCATGCCGTGGCTTATGCAATGAAGCTGGCCAAAACCCTGCGCACGGACCAGTCGATTCTGGTCAATCTATCGGGACGTGGCGACAAGGATATCGGGACAGTTGCTGATTTGAGCCAGGCTGATTTTTACTGCCGCCCCAGTTGCAAGGGCCAGGCGGTCAAGGGCGGCGAGCAGGCCATCAGGATAGTGAAATGAGCCGTATTGCATCCACCTTCCAAGTCCTGAAAGCCCGTAGCCGCACAGCCCTGATTCCCTACGTCACGGCTGGCTTTCCGTTTGCTGATATCACCCCCGAGTTGATGCACGGCATGGTCGAGGCGGGAGCCGATGTGATTGAGCTGGGGATTCCTTTTTCAGATCCCAGCGCGGACGGCCCGGTGATCCAGAAGGCCGGCGAAAAAGCACTTTCGCTGGGAATCGGTCTGGCCAAGGTATTGGACATGGTCAGGACCTTTCGTACCCGCGACGCAAGCACACCGGTGGTGTTGATGGGTTATGCCAACCCGGTGGAGCGCTATGAGATCAAGAACGGCCCGGGCAGCTTCATACACGACGCCTCTGTAGCGGGCGTAGATGGTGTATTGATCGTCGACTACCCGCCCGAGGAGTGCGAAGATTTCGCAGCGAAATTGCGCGCCAAACAGATGGACCTGATATTTTTACTGGCGCCCACGTCGACCTCGGCCCGCATGGCTCAGGTCGCACGTGTCGCCAGCGGTTATGTGTATTACGTTTCCCTCAAGGGCGTCACAGGCGCGGGCAACCTGGATACCGACGCGGTGGAGATCATGCTGCCGCGCATACGCGAGCATGTCACCATTCCCGTGGGGGTTGGATTTGGCATACGCGATGCGGCCACGGCCAAAGCCGTTGGCAAGGTTGCCGATGCCGTAGTGATTGGTAGCAAAATCATCCAACTGATTGAAAACCAGCCGCGTGAAGCCGTGGTGCGCGTGGCCAGCGACTTCCTAAAAGATATTCGCACCGCTCTGGACTGAGTGTTTGAGCCTTAATGCATTCGCTTTCCTGCCTGTCGCAACCGATTCAACGAGGACCCGCACCATGTCTTGGTTAGAAAAACTCCTTCCACCGAAAATAACTCCAACTGATCCGACCGAACGCCGCAGCGTACCGGAAGGGCTATGGATCAAGTGTCCAAGCTGCGAGGCGGTACTCTATAAAACCGATCTGGAAAAAAACCAGAACGTTTGCCCGCAGTGCAGCCACCATCACCGGATTGGTGCACGGGAACGGCTCGACGCTTTTCTTGATGCCGAAGGGCGCTACGAGCTGGGGCAAGAGGTGCTTGCCGTCGATGCACTGAAATTCAAGGACAGCCGCAAATACCCGGAACGCCTCAAAGAAGCCCTGGAAAACACCGGTGAAACCGATGCGCTCATCGTCATGGGCGGGGCCGTGCACAGCATTGCGGTGGTGGCCTGCTGTTTTGAATTTGACTTCATGGGCGGCAGCATGGGCAGTGTCGTGGGCGAGCGGTTCGTGCGCGGGGTCCATGCGGCGATTGAGCAAAAAGTGCCTTTTATCTGCTTTACCGCTACCGGCGGCGCCCGCATGCAGGAAGGGCTGCTGAGCCTGATGCAAATGGCCAAAACCAATGCGGCGCTTACACGTCTGGCCAAAAAAGGGCTGCCCTACATCAGTGTACTGACTGACCCCACCATGGGTGGCGTCAGCGCAGGGTTTGCTTTTTTGGGGGATATTGTGGTGGCAGAACCGAAAGCCTTGATAGGCTTTGCCGGGCCGCGGGTGATTGAATCCACGGTACGGGTTACCCTACCGGAAGGTTTCCAGCGCGCAGAATTTTTGCAAACCAAAGGCGCCATAGACTTCATCTGCGACCGGCGCGAGCTTCGCAAGACCATCGCCAGCTCACTGGCCATGCTGCTGCGCCAGCCAGCTGACGCAGTGGCCTGACTTCTGAACTGCCAAGACTGAGCTCAAGCAGCGGATAGCACTGTCGTGGGATGATTCCGGCATGTTCATTCGAGGCATAGTTCGATGTCTGACGCGCTGACCCTGTTTTCACTGCCTCTGTTTCCGCTGGGCACGGTTCTGTATCCAGATGGACTGTTGCCGCTTCGGATTTTTGAAGTGCGTTACCTGGACATGATTGGCAAATGCCACAAAACCGGCGCGCCTTTTGGCGTGGTGGCACTCACGGAAGGCTCGGAAGTTCGCAAGGCAGAAGCCGGCAACCCTGGCGGTGACGGGTTTGCTCAGGAAGAATTCAATGCAGTGGGCACCCTGGCTACGATTACCGAATATTCCGTTCCGCAGCCGGGTTTGATGGTGATCCGCTGCAATGGGGCCCAGCGCTTCAGAATTTCCAATCGCGAAAAACTCAAACACGGCCTCTGGATAGCGGATGTGACGCGGCTGGAAAAGGACATGCCCGTCAAGGTGCCCGACGATCTTCAAGCCAGCGCTGATGCCTTGGGCAAGTTGATCAGCAGCCTGCAGCAACGCGAGGTTCCGGCAGCACAAATGCCCCTGGTGGCGCCATACCGATTGGACGACTGCGGCTGGGTAGCCAATCGTTGGTGCGAACTGCTGCCCATACCGCTGGAGCTCAAGCAACGCCTGATGGAACTTGACAATCCGCTGGTCAGGCTGGAACTGGTTAACGACCTGCTGTCGCGCTACCAGATCGGCGAGCCAGATGCGCCCTAAGGTCCGCTCTTTGTCTGCCCTGCCCCAGAACTTACTCGACTGGTCACGCCCAGAAAAGCGTCTGTTAGTTGTTGTATTTGACACATTGGTAGGGTTTGTTGCCTTGTGGCTGG
>JANOLL010000466.1:0-3729 GCA_031419775.1 Polaromonas sp.
ACCGCTCGACATCGACAAAAAGCCAGCCGTGCACACCACGCCGCTCAACCATGTTGGGCTGTGGATCGACGATTTGCCCAAGGCGGTGGAATGGCTGACCGCGCAAGGCGTGCGCTTTGCACCCGGCGGCATACGCAAGGGTGCGGCGGGTTTTGATATTTGCTTCATGCACCCCAAGGCGAACGACGAGTTTCCGATTGCGGGTGAGGGTGTGCTGATCGAAATGGTGCAGGCTCCGACTGAAGTGATCCAGGCGTTCTCCGCCATGGCGCGTTCAGCTTAGGCTGCAGAAACTTCCCCTTTTGGATTGGAGTCGTGATTTCATGGATTTAAGTCGTTTCCCCCGCCGCCGCTATACCCAAGGTGCCACGCCGCTGGAGTTTTTGCCCCATTTCACCAAGGCCTTGCGCGCCACCTGCCCCGAGGGTGCCGGGCCCAATGTGTGGATCAAGCGCGACGACATGCTAGGCCTCGCGCCTGGCGGCAACAAGACGCGCAAGCTGGAGTTTCTGGCTGCCGACGCTTTGGCTCAGGGTGCGGATACGCTGATCACCTGTGGTGCGCCGCAGTCCAACCATTGCCGCGCCACGCTTTCCGCCGCGATCAAGGAGGGCATGAAGTGCCGCTTTGTCATCGAAGAGCGAGTGCCCAACAGCTACCGCGAAGATGCCAGTGGCAACAACTTTTTGTTTCGCCTGCTTGGCGTTGAAGCCATCACCGTCGTGCCCGCGGGAACCAACATGCTGGAGGCCATGCAAAAAGTTTCCGACGAGCTGGCGCGGGTCGGTCGCAAGGGCTATATCGTGCCGGGTGGGGGCTCCAATGCGGTAGGAGGCCTGGGCTACGTGGCCTGCGCGCAGGAACTGCAGCAGCAGTTTTTCGAACAAGGTGTGCAGATAGACAAAATCGTGGTGGGCTCGGGCAGCTCGGGCACCCACGGCGGCCTGTTGGCCGGTTTTTTGGGCAACCACATCCCTATTCCGCTGATCGGCATCGGCGTGAGCCGCGACCCGGCTGACCAGGACCCGTTGGTGCACAAGGAAGCGCAGGCAGTGGCTGATTTGCTGGGTCTGAACATGACCGTTCCACGAGAAGCCGTGGTGAGCTTTGGCGACTGGTGGCGGCCTAAATATTCGGTGCCCAATCAGGCTATGGTCGAAGCCGTGCAGATGCTGGCCCGTACGGAAGCCATCTTGCTGGACCCGGTTTACACCGGCAAGATCATGGCGGGCTTGATTGGGCTGGCGCGCAAGGGCTACTTTGACAAGGATGAAAACGTGCTGTTCATTCACACCGGTGGCGCACCATCGCTGCACGCTTACGAGGCAGAGGTACTGGGGCAGGCGGCAGTGGCGGCCTAGGGTTTGTTGGGTCGGCGCGCCCGCGCACGGGCTAGCGCAGCGTCAATCACCGATCGCTTTTGATCGACGACGGCAGCATTGACAGCGGAGTGCGCGGGTTCTGCCGACGTGATTGGCTGGCCTTCCTCACCACTTGCATCACCACCTCCAGTGCCCGAATTTTTCGCTGATTCCGGACTGGAGCACCCAATTTTATTAAGCCGATTGCTATGAAAAATATAGCGACCAAGTGCTGTATCGGCGTCGGTCTGGGACCACGCTTGCCATCCGGTGCGTTCTCCCGTGATGTTTTCCAGGCTGATGCAGTCAACCGGGCAGACCGGAATGCAAAGCTCGCAGCCGGTACAAATGGCTTCCATCACCGTATGCATGAGCTTGTTGCTGCCCACAATCGCGTCAGTGGGGCAAACCGGCAAACACAGGGTGCAGCCGATGCACCAGTTCTCGTCGATGATGGCAACGAAGCGCGGACTTTCCGTACCATTCGCGGGGTTCAGGGGGACCACCGGCGCACCGGTGATGGCGGCCAGGCGCTGCACGCCTTCAGCGCCTCCCGGCGGGCACTGGTTAATACCGGCTTCGCTCTTCGCAATGGCCTGTGCGTAAGCCGCGCAGTCAGGGTAGCCGCATCGGGTGCATTGGGTTTGCGGCAATGCGGCGTTGATGCGAGCTTCCAGCCCTGCTACCAGGCCAGCAATTTCGTTTTTACCGCTTGGAATCACCAGGGCACTGTCGCAAGACTTCCCACACCCGCATGCCCACTACCGAGTCACTTGCCGCGCGCTGTTTTTTTGGCTGGCGATTTGGCTGGTGATTTGTCAGGCGTCCGGGCGACTGGCCTAGCTACTGCCTTCAGGGGTGGGGACGTCACCCATTTGGTGACGGGCTTGTTCGTTGGCTTGGTCACTGGCGTGTCCAGCGGTTTGTCCACTGATTTGCCCGCTAGTTTGACCGCCAACTTGGGCAAAGGCTTGATCAGGGGTTTGACCGCAGCCTGGACCACCACAGGAGCCAATGGTTTTACGAGCGACTGAGGTTCTGAACGCGCTATCGATTTAGAAGCGGTCGGTCCAGCCTTGACAGGCGCTTGCTTCTGATTGTTTTCGTGAATGAAGGCTTTGACAGCAGGGTAGACGACATCACGCCACCGACGTCCGCTGAAGATGCCGTAATGACCTGCGCCCTTGACTTCAAGATGCTTCTGCAGAGCTTTTGGGATGTTGAAGCACAGATCATGCGCGGCTTCGGTTTGGCCTGAGCCAGAGATGTCGTCCAACTCACCTTCGATGGTGAAATGAGCTGTCGTTTTGATGTCTTCTGGCCGAACCCGCTCCAGCGCACCCGACACACCCTTGACGTCCCAGGTGCCGTTGACCAGCTTGAACTCCTGAAACACGGTTTTGATGGTGTCGAGATAGTAGTCCGCGTCCATGTCCAGTACCGCGTTGTATTCGTCGTAAAACTTGCGATGCGCCTCGGCACTCGCACCATCACCCTTGATCAGGTCCTTGAAAAAGTCATAGTGGCTGGTCGCATGACGGCCAGGATTCATGGCTACGAAACCGGTGTGTTGCATAAAGCCTGGATAGACCCGCCGCCCCGCGCCAGGAAAGTTGCTCGGCACGCGGTAAATCACGTTGCCCTCAAACCATTCATAGCTCTTGTTCATGGCCAGATTGTTGACGGCGGTGGGCGATTTGCGCGCGTCAATTGGGCCGCCCATCATGATCATGGACAGCGGCGTTGTCTCGCCACGCGAGGCCATCAGCGAGATTGCGGCCAGTACGGGCACGGTCGGCTGGCAGACACTCACGACATGGCAGTTGCCGTAAATGCCCTGAATATGGCGGATAAATTCCTGTACGTAATTGACGTAATCGTCGAGGTGAAAGGAACCGTCAGAAAGGGGAACCAGGCGCGCATTCTTCCAGTCCGTGATGTAGACCTTATGGTCTTTGAGCATCGTTTTAACGGTATCGCGTAACAGGGTGGCATAGTGGCCCGACAGGGGAGCCACGATCAGCACGGGCGGCTGCTCCTTGAGCTTGGTCAAGGTGCCCACGTCATCGGTGAAGCGTTTGAAGCGGCGCAGCTCGCAAAAAGGTTTGTTGATCTCGACCCGCTCGTGGATGGCGACGTTGGTTCCATCCAAATCCAGTGCCTGAATATCAAAAGCTGGTTTTTCGTAGTCTTTGCCCAGGCGGTAAATCAGGCTGTAGCCGGCGGCCATGCGCTGGGCGAAGGGGTTTTGCCCCATCGGAGACAAGGGATTGCCATAAAGTTTGGCAGCGGCCTGTGCAAAGTCCACAAACGGCTCCATCAAGGTGCGCTGTGTTTCGTAAACTTGGTAAAGCATGGGAAAACCTTT
>JANOLL010000467.1:0-2859 GCA_031419775.1 Polaromonas sp.
AACGACCCAGGCGCGCGCAACACCAGCTTTGAAGAGCTGCGCCTGGCCTACTACGAGCAGACCGAAGCGCTGGTTGAGGGCGGCAGCGATGTGTTGCTGGTCGAGACCATTTTCGACACCCTCAATGCCAAGGCCGCGCTGTTCGCGATTGATGAGTATTTTGAGCACTCGGGCGAGCGCTTGCCGCTGATCATCAGCGGTACCGTCACCGATGCCTCCGGCCGGATATTGAGTGGGCAGACCGTGACCGCCTTCTGGCACAGCGTTCGCCATGCGCGGCCGCTGGCTGTCGGACTCAACTGTGCACTGGGGGCTGCGCTGATGCGGCCCTACATCCAGGAGCTCGCCAAGGTGGCGGAAGACACTTTCATCAGCTGCTACCCCAACGCCGGCCTGCCCAACCCGATGAGCGAGACCGGATTTGACGAGACGCCCGAAGTGACGTCACGGCTGTTGCAGGAGTTTGCCGCCGAAGGCCTGGTCAACATCGTGGGCGGCTGCTGCGGCACTACGGCCGATCATATTCAGTCGATTGCCCGCGCGGTGGCGCCGCTGGCCGCGCGTCGGTTGAGCGATGGCTTGTTTGTCCGTGAAGCGGCCTAATCCTCGGTTGGCATCAAGTGGTCGATTTCCTGCTGCATGGCCTGCACCAGCTGGCTGTATTTTTTGAGCTTTTCGGCGTTGTCGCGTAGCCTTTCGGCAATTCGCAACGACACGGCAAACATCAGTTTGGCCGCCGTTCGAGGGTCTTCGTCGCTCAGCTTGTCGAGTGCTTCGCGCGACAGGATGGCACAGCTGACGCGGGTGCTCGCGGTACACGATGCCAGTCGGGGTTGCCCGTCAACCAGACCCATTTCACCGATCAGACTACCCGGCTCCAGCACCGTCACGGTGACGGGGGTACGCCGGCTGACCACGATGTTTTCGACCGTCACCTCGCCGTCCAGCAACAGCATCATGTAGCCGGTGTCGCTCTTGTCGCCTTCCTTGATAAAGGTCTTGCCCATGGCGATCTCGCGAGGAACCATATAGCTCACGATGGTGAGCGCCTCTTCTTCGCTGAGCTGCATCAGGGCAGTGGGCGCAATCAATAGCTTGGCGGCCAGAGCGGCGGTGTTGGACCCTTCGATGACGCGCATGCGCTCGGCTGGACGCAGACGTTCAGGGAAACTGGAGTGGGTTTTGCCGCGGCTGCCAAAGAGTTTTTCAAACATGGATTTTCCGGTAGGTCTGGTGAACTCCGACGAACTTTTGGCTGCGGGAACGGAGCAGTCAGCGCGGGAGGCCGGTAGCGCTTAAAATCATGGTAACCCAAGGAGCGTTGCAGCGAAATCGTGTTTTCGTGAGGCTTGGGTCATGGATGTCGCCCGTTGGGCAACTCTACGGCAACGACGCTCACCCTTGATCTTTAAGGTGAGTGCGTGACTGAACTTCAAAAATTCCCAACGGTTCCCCCCATGAAGCTGTCCGGCCTGGAGCCGGTGCTGATTGGCGCAGTCTATTCAGTCGGGGACAGAGCTGAAGGTCTCTCCCCAAGCGCCACGTTTGTCAACATCGGCGAGCGCACCAACGTGACCGGCTCCAAGGCTTTTGCCCGCATGATTTTGAATGGCGAGTACGAACAAGCTCTGGCCGTGGCGCGCCAGCAAGTCGAAAACGGCGCGCAGATCATCGACATCAACATGGACGAGGCGATGCTGGACAGCCAGGCGGCCATGGTGCGGTTTTTGAACCTGATCGCCAGCGAACCCGACATTTCGCGCGTGCCCATCATGATCGACAGCTCCAAGTGGAGCGTGATCGAGGCCGGGCTGCGCTGCATTCAGGGCAAGGGCATCGTCAATTCTATTTCGATGAAGGAAGGCTTGGAGCCCTTCAAACACCAGGCTAAATTGCTCAAGCGCTATGGCGCCGCTGCCGTAGTGATGGCTTTTGACGAGCAGGGCCAGGCCGACACCTACCAGCGCAAGGTCGAGATCTGCGAACGCGCCTACCAGGTGCTGGTCGACGAGGTCGGCTTTCCGCCTGAAGATATTATTTTTGACCCCAACATCTTCGCGATTGCCACCGGCATCGAGGAGCACAACAACTACGCGGTCGACTTCATCGAAGCCACGCGCTGGATCAAGGCGAATTTGCCCGGGGCCAAGGTGTCGGGCGGCGTGTCCAATGTGTCCTTCAGTTTTCGCGGCAACGACCCGGTGCGCGAAGCCATCCACACCGTGTTTCTGTACCACGCTATCCAGGCGGGGATGGACATGGGCATCGTCAACGCCGGCATGGTGGGTGTGTACGACGACCTGGAGCCGCTGCTGCGCGAGCGGGTCGAAGACGTGGTGCTGAACCGCCAGCCGGTTTATCGGCCGGGTGAAGCCGAGCTAACCCCTAGCGAGCGCCTGATTGAAGTGGCCGAGACCGCCAAAAGCGGCGCCAAGGACGACAGCAAAAAGAACGAGTGGCGCGCGCTGCCGGTGCGGGCGCGCTTGTCACACGCGCTGGTGCACGGCTTCAACGAGCACATCGTGCCGGACACCGAAGAGGTGTGGCTGGAGATCAAGGCCGAAGGCGGCCGCCCGCTGCATGTGATCGAAGGCCCGCTGATGGACGGCATGAACGTGGTGGGCGACCTGTTTGGCCAGGGCAAGATGTTCTTGCCGCAGGTGGTGAAAAGCGCCCGCGTGATGAAGCAGGCGGTGGCGCATTTGCTGCCTTACATCGAGGCTGAAAAGCTGCTGCTCGAAGCCGCTGGTGCCGACGTCAAAACCAAGGGCAAGATCATCATCGCCACCGTCAAGGGTGACGTGCACGACATCGGCAAAAACATCGTCACGGTGGTGCTTCAGTGCAACAACTTCGAAG
>JANOLL010000468.1:0-4446 GCA_031419775.1 Polaromonas sp.
CGCAGGGGTAACTTCCAGGTGATGGCCGCTTATCGTCAAGTTCATAGAAAAACTCCTCTTCAAAGACATCCAGTTGGAGCTGGGTTGAAAAAACCACCCACCCTGGACAGGCGGGCAGCGGACGGGAACAACACACTCGAATTCACTATGCGCCCAAGCTTGCCCAAAAGCAATCGTGCGTTGCACAAAAGATGAAACAGTGTGCACGGCTTCAGGCATGACTGACTGGGGGCTTTTTAAAACTTTTGCTTAGGGCTACCATTCCAGTTGCATGTCATTGGAAACCATCATCGCCTCGGCTTTAACGCCCCGGGACGATGACCGTATCGCGCTGGTTCTGATGGGCGGCGGGGCGCGAACGGCTTACCAGGCAGGCGTTTTAACCGCCGTGGCCGACATGCTGGGCCGCCGCGCGACGGTCCACGAGCCAGGATTTCCTTTCCAGGTTCTGGTCGGCACCTCGGCAGGTGCGCTCAACGCGGCTTATCTGGCGAGCCGGGCCGATGCGGGATTGGACGCCTTTGCGCAGCTGGCCAGCTTTTGGCGTACTTTACGGTCGGCACAGGTCTACCAGCTCAAGGTACCCGGCTGGATTCGGTCGAGCCGTATTGCCGCAGCACTCTTTTTGTCGCAGCAGGTCCGGTCGCAACAGGCCTTTTTGAACAACACGCCCCTGGTCGACACCTTGCACAGGACTATTTCGCTGGGCCAAATTGACCTGGCTTTTCGCAACCAGACGCTGCAGGCGCTGGCGGTCACGGCATCGAGTTACACCAGCGGCGTGCACTGGACCTTTTGCCAGACGGCAGAGGGCCACCCGATGGACTCCTGGAGCCGCCCTGGCCGCCGCGCCGAATTCCAGCCCATCACGATAGAGCATCTGATGGCCTCCAGCGCCCTGCCTTTCATTTTTCCGGCCACACCGTTGTGGGTCGACGGGCGGTGCGAATTTTTTGGTGATGGGTCCATGCGCCAAAGCTCACCGTTGTCGCCGGCTCTGCACCTGGGCGCCAGCAAAATACTGGTGATCGGGGTCGGTCAGCCCGAGCGGTCCGTACTGGCCGGGGTGGGCGCCACAGCGGGTAGCAGGCCTACGCTGGGATCGATAGCGGGACACGCTTTAGCCAGCGTTTTCCAGGACACCCTGCAGGCAGATGTCGAGCAGGTACAGCGGGTCAGCAAAACCTTGCGCCAGTTCCCGCATGACATCGCTTCGGCCCTGCCCTATCGCCCGATCGATGTGCTGGCCATTGCGCCCTCGCAGTCGCTCGACGCGCTAGCCCAGGCGCATGCGATCGAGTTGCCGTCCGCGACCTACAACGCGCTGGCCGGTCTGGGCGCACTGGGCGACAAAGGCAGTCCGAACGGTGCTGCGCTCGCCAGTTACCTGTTATTTGAGCCGGGCTTTGTTCAGGCCTTGATCGCTCTGGGTGAGCACGATGCCCGTGCCCGACAAGGCGAGTTGCTGGCCTTTTTTGCTGCATAAGGATATGGATAAAACACGCATCAAATGCCATAATCGCGCCAGATTCACTACGGAGAAATCCTTGGACAGCAGCAGTACGGTCTAGCTTCCAACGCCAGAGCCTGACGAAGAATGTCGTGGGATGGGGTTGAAAGCGCAAGCACTTTTACCTCAAGCCTTCTTGCAACGGGCAAGAGCGCACAGCATGGCTGGCGCTTGAGCTCCACACGACTTCAGTCATGCTCAATATTTTCTCGCTTGCCAACGGCAGGCTCTTCCAGGAAGAAATTGAATCCCTGGAAGAGCTGTCCAAATTCCAGCCTATCTGGGTCGATCTTGAATCCCCGACCCTGGAAGAAAAACGCTGGGTCAAACAATACTACGGCCTGTCCATTCCCGAAGACGCGATGGACGAGGACATTGAAGAGTCCGCGCGCTTTTACGAGGAAGACAACGGCGAGCTGCACATTCGTTCTGACTTCTTGATCGCCGATGAAGACGAACCCCGCACCGTGCGCGTGGCCTTTATTCTTAATCTCGTCAATGACGACCTGAAAAGCAAGGGCGTGCTGTTTTCCATCCACGACGAAGACGTGCCCGTGTTCAGGCTGCTGCGCATGCGGGCCCGACGAGCACCGGGACTGATTGAAGACGCCAAAGAAGTCTTGCTCAAGCTGTTTGATGCCGATGCGGAATACTCGGCCGACACGCTGGAAGGAATTTACATCGCGCTGGAAAAGGTCAGCGCCCAGGTGCTGGCGGGCGACGTGACCGATGCGCTGGCAGGCGAGGTGCTGGGCGCCATCGCGCGCCACGAAGACCTGAGCGGCCGCATACGCCGCAACATGATGGACACGCGCCGCGCGCTCAGTTTCATGATGCGCAGCAAAATGCTCAGCACCGTGCAATTTGAGGAGGCCAGGCAGATCTTGCGGGATATCGACTCGCTCGATTCACACACGGCATTTTTGTTCGACAAGATCAACTTTTTGATGGACGCCACAGTGGGTTTCATCAATATCAATCAGAACAAGATCATCAAGATCTTCTCGGTCGCCAGTGTTGCGCTGCTCCCGCCCACCTTGATTGCCAGCGTTTATGGCATGAACTTCAAAGGCTTTTTTCCAGAGCTGGAGTGGACCTATGGTTACCCGTACGCGCTGATCCTGATGATCGCCAGCGCCGTGGTTCCCATGTGGTATTTCAGGCGGCGTGGCTGGTTAAAATAGAACAAATAGCCATGCAGCCCTTGTTTAATATGGGTTTCTAGCTATGCTATTTATAGCATAGCTAGAAACCGCTCGATGATCATCCGCGCATAGCGGCTGGCTACGGTTTCAACAAAACTTGGGAAGTCGATGTGGGCGCTGTCATCGGCGCGATCAGAAATCGTCCGCATGGCGGCAAACGGTATTGCATAGTCATGACAGACCTGAGCCACCGCCGCTCCTTCCATCTCGACCGCAAGCACCGCATGCCCGGCAGCCACCAGTGCGCCATGCAGCGCAAGCGCATCCGCCGAAGCCGAGATGAAGCGATCACCGCTGGCCAGCAGACCCAGATGAACCCGAGCATCGGCAAATTGCCCAATAGCTTGCGTCATGTGAGGCGAAGCCAGCGCCTCCGCAACCGCTGCACGCAGCACTGCCGTGAGGTGTGAATCGCTTTCAAAACGGGCTTTGCCATAAAACGGGACTTCATAGCAGGGAAAAAGCGGCGACACGTCCAGGTCGTGCTGCAGAAAATCCGTGGCCACCACGACGTCTCCGACCTGTACCTGCGGCGCCAGACCTCCGGCAACACCGGTGAACAGGATGCGCGCCACATTAAAGCGCTCGATTAATGCAGCCGCGGTGGTGGCCGCCGCGACTTTGCCTATTTTTGACAGCGCCAGCACAACCGGACGGCCATGCAGCTCGCCCTGCCAGAAATCTCGTCCGGCATGCGTGAGCTTGCGCGGATGGCCCAACAAGCCAATCAGGCCTGACTGCTCTTGAGGCAGGGCACTGAGGATGGCAGTGGTCATGGCTTGCGGCCGTAAGGCCGAGGCTCAGTCCACCTTGGCACCCGAAATTTTCACTACCTTGGCCATCCGGTCAAAGTCCTTGCGCAAGAGCTGCGCAAAGTCTTCGGTTCCCATGCTGCCGGGCTCGATGCCTTGCTTGTGAAGGCGCTCAATGATCTCCGGGCGCTTGACCAGCTTGGCCACTTCGGCATTGAGCTTGGTGACGATGTCCTGCGGGATGCCAGCCGGCGCCAGCAATCCGAACCAGGTGTCGAACGTGTAACCTGGAACGGCCGCGGCCATAGGGTCCACGCCGGGCACGAAGGGGGAGGGTTTCTCGGAGGTCACGCCTAGCAGGCGTACGCGGCTGTCCTTCGCAAAAGGCAGCGCGATGTTGTTGGCATTGACCATCACGTGGGAGCGTCCGGCCAGCACTTCGGTCATCGCTTCACCGGCGCCCTTGGTCGGGATATTGACGATGTCCAGCCCCGCCATGCCATTGAAGTAGGCCATTGCCAAATGCGTTGCGCTGCCAGCGCCGGCCGTGGCGTAGTTCAACTGGCCGGGACGGGCTTTGGCGTAGGACACGAATTCGGCCACACTTTTGACCGGCACGCCGGCGTTGACCACCATGATGTAGCTACTGCTGCCCAAGTAAGCGGCACCCACGAAATCCTTGACCGGGTCATAGTTCAGTTTGGGATAAAGCGTGCCGTTGATGCTGTGGCTGGCCGCGGCCAGGATCAGCGTGTAGCCATCCGGCGTCGACTTGGCGACCATGCTGGTGGCTACGGTGCCGCCAGCGCCAGGTCGGTTCTCGACAATCACAGGTTGACCAAGTGCTGCGCCCAGTTCGTTCGAGATTGAGCGCGCCAGCGTGTCCTGCACACCACCCGCCGAAAATGGAATCACGATCTTGATCGGCCGGGTCGGCCACGGGTCAGCAGCCTGAGCAGCCAGTACCAGCAGTGTGCCA
>JANOLL010000469.1:0-2261 GCA_031419775.1 Polaromonas sp.
TAGCTGCGCTGGCGACGCGGGCTGCATCCAGTCCGCCACTGCTGATTTGCAGGACTCGGCCCAGGCTGGCGGAATCACTCTGGTCACGCCGTCCATGCTGCGTTCCAGCACGCCGGTTTGTTGCCAGTCTGCTCCCGATACCAGCAAGGCGGCTGCCTGTTGCAGGCTTATCCGTAGCCCACTGCGCGATAGCCGGGAGAGCATGCTGTCATCGGATGAACTATGCGGCACCAGCAGGCCTGCGGGCAGTCCGGAAGCCCCGCTGGCCGGGGCGCTGCCAGCATCCAGAACCAGCACCTGCATGCCGCGTCGGGCCAGACTGGCCGCCAGCGCGGCACCGGCCAGACCGGCGCCAATCACGACACAGCGATTCGATTGACGAGTCGATAGCGCAGCATGGCGGGGGGCTTGTTTAGGCTCCCAGGGCGGATCGAACACCGCCCGCAAATTGTCGCGTTTGGGCGGTGTACCCGGCGTTTTCTCGACCACAAAGCCGCATTGCGCCAGGTTGTCTCGCACGCTGCGCGCAACGGTCCAGCTGGCGACTCGGGTGCCACGCCGGCAGCAACGGGCCACCGCCTTGATCGCGTGAAGATCCCAGATCGCCGGATTCCGGGCTGGGCTGAAGCCGTCCAGATAGACCGAATCGGCCTTGAATGCCTGCTGGCGCAGCACGGAGGCGCTGTCGCCAATACACAGCGTCAGCAGTACCTTGCCCTCTTCAAACACCAGTCGGTGAAAGCCCGGCAACAAGCCCCACAACTGGTCTTTCAATTGCAGGGCCAGAGTTACCAGTTCAGGATGGGCGGTGGCGCCTCGCAGCATATCTTCCGCGCTGGCAGGATAGGCCTCGGTCGAAACAAAGTGCAGCATGCCGGGCCGCTCGGGGTCGGCTTTCCAGCTCGACCAGGTCACCAGAAAATTCAGGCCAAGACCAAAACCAGTTTCTAAAATACGCCACTGTGCTTGGCCCCGCCAGGCTTCAGGCAAGCCGCAGCCGCCCATGAAGACCTGTCGCGCCTGATCCATGCCACCCGCCTCGCTTCGGTAGCGGTCGGCAAACCGAAGATTGAAAGGCGTGCCACTGGCGGAGCCATCCTCCAGCCAGTCAATACGCTCGGGCATCCCGGTTTTTAGCGGGCTTAGGGATTCGGTGGCACGTAACCCTGAACCACGTCTGCACCGTCGCCAAAAAAGTGCTTTTCCATTTGCCGCGCCAAATACTGACGGGCCCGGGCATCGGCCAGGTTGAGCCGGTTTTCGTTGACCAGCATGGTTTGCTGCTTCATCCAGTCTGCCCAGGCCTGCTTGCTGACTTCTTCCCACAGTCGCTTTCCGAGAGGGCCGGGGTAGGGTGGAAAGTCCAGGCCTTCGGCCTCAATACCGAGCTTGATGCATTTAACGAGTCGAGCCATCTGACGTTCTTTCGATTTTAAATATGAATTTAAATATAAAGATTTATCTTTATATTCTTTAAAGTTTTCAAGTGCTCGTGGCAGTATCCAGCTTTTCTAACTTCTGCCGCATTGACTGCAAAGCAAGCCACCATGACCCCACGTCGTCACTTTATCAATGTTTCAAGCCGCGCGGCATTGGCCTTCAGCCTGGGCGCGTTGCTTGCCGGAGCAGGGCAGTCCAGTTTCGCGCAGAAGCCACCCGTCAGCCTGCTCAACGTGTCCTATGACCCGACGCGCGAGCTGTTTGTGGACTACAACGCCGCCTTCAGCAAATACTGGAAAGCGAAAACCGGTCAGGATGTGACGATCAAACAATCGCACGGCGGTTCGGGCAAACAGGCCCGCTCAATCATCGATGGACTGGATGCCGACGTGGCGACGCTGGCCCTGGCCGGCGATACCGACGCCCTGGCTAAAAACGGTGCCTGGGTATCCACCGACTGGCAAAAGAAGTTGCCGCACAATGCGTCACCCTACACCTCGACCATCGTTCTGGTCGTGCGCCGTGACAACCCTAAAGGCATCAAGGACTGGGATGACCTTATCAAGCCTGGCGTGGTCGTGATCACGCCGAATCCCAAGACCTCGGGTGGCGCGCGCTGGAATTACCTGGCAGCCTGGGAGTTTGCCAAGCGCAAATATGGCAGCGAGGCCAAAGCCAAAGACTTTGTCGCCAAGCTCTACGGCAACGTACCGGTGCTCGATACCGGTGCCCGCGGATCGACCATCACCTTTGCGCGGCGCGCCCAGGGCGATGTGCTGATTGCCTGGGAAAACGAAGCCTATTTGCTGGAAAAAGAGTTT
>JANOLL010000470.1:0-3624 GCA_031419775.1 Polaromonas sp.
TGGCGGAAGAGGCGGGATTCGAACCCGCGGTGGGTATAACCCCACGCACGCTTTCCAGGCGTGTGACTTAAACCGCTCATCCACCCTTCCGCTGAATTTCAATTGTAGCAGTGCGGTAATAGCGCTTCACGTCAATTCAGCCGCCTTAGGATTTAGTGAGGAGCCACTTGAAACCTGTGCTTGAGAAGCTGCTCCAGGGTGACAAATTTCAATGCGCTGGCGTGGGTGGACTCCAGCACCACTGGCGGGGCCACGCCTGCCTCCAGGGCTTCGCGCCAGCGGCTGGCGCACAAACACCAGCGGTCACCCGCTTGTAGACCGGCAAAACGGTGCTCGAGCCGGGGAGTGACCAGGTCGTTGCCGCGGGCCACGGAAAACGCCAGAAATTCATCAGTGACCCGAGCGCAGATCAGGTGCGAGCCGTGGTCTGACGCGTCAGTCTTGCAACAGCCATCACGAAAATAGCCGGTCAGCGGATCGTAAGAGCAAGGCATCAGCGCCGTGCCCAGGACGTTTTGGATATCCATCGGGATGTGCCTCAGACTTTATTGGTGGCCACCATCTTCATGACAGAGCCAATCAGGGTCGAGACTTCGGTCATATTGCTTGGCACGATGAGTGTGGTGGTCGCATCGCTCGCGACTTTCGAATAGGCCTCGACCGCCTTTTCGGCTACTTTCAGCTGCACCGCCTGCTCTCCGCCGGGTAAGCGTATGGCTGCCGCCACCAATTCAATGGCTTTGGCGTTGGCATCGGCAACAGCCATGATGGCCGCGGCCTCGCCCTGTGCGTTGTTGATGGCTGCCAGTTTTTCTCCTTCCGAGCGGGCAATGAAGGCCTCACGCTCGCCGGTGGCAATGTTGATCTGTTCTTGCCGCCGGCCTTCGGACGCAGCAATTAGCGCCCGCTTTTCGCGTTCGGCTGTGATCTGCGACTGCATGGCATGGAGGATTTCCTTGGGCGGTGTGAGGTCCTTGATTTCATAGCGGAGGACTTTCACGCCCCAATTTAACGCGGCTTCGTCAATCGCAGCCACCACCTGAGCATTGATGATGTCGCGCTCTTCGAAGGTTTTATCGAGCTCAAGCTTTCCGATCACTGACCGCAGGGAAGTCTGTGCGAGTTGCGTCACGGCAATGATGTAGTTCGACGAGCCGTAGCTGGCGCGCATCGGATCGGTGACCTGAAAGTACAAAATGCCGTCTACCTGGAGCTGGGTGTTGTCGCGCGTGATGCAAACCTGACTCGGCACGTCGAGCGGAATTTCTTTCAGGCTGTGCTTGTAGGCCACCTTGTCAACAAATGGCACCAAAAAATTCAGGCCAGGCGTCAGCGAGCCGTGGTATTTGCCCAGCCGCTCAACAACCCAGGCGTTTTGTTGCGGCACAACCTTGATGCTTCGAACAATAAAGATAACGGCTACCACCAGAATGACTAACGCAACTTCCATGATTTTCTCCAGTGATTGATGTGAAATTCGAGCCGTTGGGCCGATGGCCCGGGGACAAAAGTGGGCTGTGAGAAAGGGGAACGGGGAAAGGGGAAAGGAAAGATAAAAAAGTCAGCGTTTTTCTATCACCAGGCGATTGCCCAATAGTTCCTTGATGTGAAACTGGCCGGTCGGCTGCGCTCCTAAGGGGGTAGATTCCGGCTCACCTTCCAACACAGCGGTCCAGTTTGCACCGCGGTATTTGACGGTGGCGGTACCGTCCGACTGCCATGCCAGCACTTGCACCGGCTCGCCAATGTCAATATGGACGTCCGGGTTGGACTGTGCGGGTGCCGCCTGAGGTTTTAGTTTGCTTTGCTGGTGCCACAAGGCCACCGCGCCGCCACCGACGATGGCTGCAGTGGTGAGCTGGCCTGTCACGGGCAGGCCGAGATGGGCACCAATTGCCGCTGCAACCATGCCAATGGCCAGCATCAAAAGATAAAAAGTCCCAGTCGCCAGTTCAATAGCCACTGCAGTACCTGCCAGCAACCACCAGATGGTTGATTCCGCCATGTCAGCGTTCCTTCACATTGTTGTGTAGCCGTCCACAGGTATTTTGAGGCAATAAGACCGACCTGCAAGTGCATGGCCTTTTTATTTCCGTACACTTTGCACGTTCGCCCGGCTCACCCGTCCAGGCGCCATACACCTAGCTGTGCCATCGCTTCGTCACCACGGTAACCCGCCATCATGAAATTTCGCTTTCCAATAGTCATCATTGACGAAGATTTCCGCTCTGAAAACACCTCCGGCCTGGGCATCCGGGCACTGGCACAGGCGATTGAGACCGAAGGATTTGAGGTGCTTGGCGTCACCAGCTACGGTGACCTGTCGCAGTTTGCCCAGCAACAGAGCCGGGCCAGTGCCTTTATTTTGTCGATTGACGATGAAGAGTTCACGCCCGGTCCTGACCTGGACCCTGCGGTGTTGAATCTGCGCAACTTTATTGAAGAGGTGCGCCGCAAAAACCTCGATGTGCCGATCTATGTGTACGGCGAGACCAAGACTTCCCGTCACATTCCCAACGACTTCCTGCGTGAGTTGCACGGTTTTATTCACATGTTCGAGGACACGCCCGAATTTGTGGCGCGGCACATCCTGCGCGAAGCCAAGAGCTACCTGGAGGGCGTGCAACCGCCATTTTTCAAAGCCTTGCTCGACTACGCCGAAGACGGCTCCTATTCGTGGCACTGCCCCGGCCATTCAGGGGGCGTGGCATTTTTGAAAAGCCCGGTTGGCCAGATGTTTCACCAGTTTTTTGGCGAGAACATGCTGCGCGCCGACGTCTGCAATGCCGTCGAAGAGCTCGGTCAGCTGCTGGATCACGATGGTGCGATCGGAGCCAGTGAGCGTAATGCGGCACGAATCTTCAATGCCGACCACTGCTTTTTTGTCACCAACGGCACCTCTACCAGCAACAAGATGGTCTGGCACCATACTGTGGCACCGGGTGACGTGGTGGTGGTCGACCGCAATTGCCATAAATCCATCTTGCACGCGATCATCATGACCGGGGCGATTCCGGTATTTTTGAAGCCTACGCGCAACCACTTCGGCATCATTGGGCCGATTCCGCAAAGTGAATTTGAGCCGGATGCGATTCAGGCAAAAATCGCTGCCAATCCGCTGCTCAAGGGCGTCAAGGCGTCCGAGGTCAAGCCACGGGTGATGACCTTGACCCAGTCCACCTACGACGGTGTGCTGTACAACACCGAAACCATCAAAGGCATGCTCGATGGCTACATCGATAACCTCCATTTTGATGAGGCCTGGTTGCCGCATGCGGCCTTCCATCCGTTTTATGGCACCTACCACTCAATGGGCAAGAACCGCATCCGGCCCAAAAATGCGGTGGTATACGCCACCCAGTCGATCCACAAATTGCTGGCGGGCATCAGCCAGGCCAGTCATGTGCTGGTGCAGGACTCGCAGGATGTCAAGCTCGACCGGCATCTGTTCAATGAGGCCTACCTGATGCACACCTCCACCTCGCCGCAGTACAGCATCATTGCCAGCTGTGATGTGGCTGCGGCCATGATGGAGCCACCAGGTGGTACTGCGCTGGTGGAGGAAAGCATTGCCGAGGCGCTGGATTTCCGGCGCGCCATGCGCAAGATTGACGACGAATACGG
>JANOLL010000471.1:0-1606 GCA_031419775.1 Polaromonas sp.
TGCCATAGCGCCGACCAGTGGCCAGTTGGCCTGATGCTTTGGCAAACGAATATGCGGGATGATGCGCTGCTCGACCTGGCCATTCAGGTTGAAGCAGCCCTGTCCGCATCGCTACAAAAATAATAGCTTGATTCACCCTGATATATAGGGCTCAGGCACGTATTGGTATAAAAAAATGAAGCAAGCTCTTCCCTTGACCGATGGTGCAGGCAAAGTTTGCCCTCACCACCCATGAAAATTGCCGTGATTGGGGCAGGTATCGTCGGCATCACCACCGCTTATGAGCTGGCTGTTGATGGGCACGAGGTGAGTGTGTTCGAGCGGCGTAGCGCAGCAGCAGAAGAAACCAGCTTTGCCAATGCAGGCGTGGTCGCACCGGGCTACATCACACCGTGGGCGGCACCCGGCATGCCGGCTAAAGCCTTGCTTTCCCTGTTTAAGCGCCATGCGCCAGTCCGCATCAGCCTGCCACTAACCCTCAGCGAAATGGCATGGATGGGCCGCTGGGTCCGCTGCTGCAAGCTCGACAGTTACCTGACCAATCGGGCACGCCTGCAACGGCTGGCTTTTTACAGCCGGGCGCGTCTCGACCAGCTCACCGAAAGACTGGAGCTCGATTACGACCGCAGCCAGGGCTATCTGGTTCTGCTGCGTAGCGAGAAAGACCGCAGGCGAGTCCAGGCGAGTTTGCAAGCGCTGCGTGAATCTGGCGTGGCCTGCGATGAAATCAGCGCTGAACAGGTGCGCCTGCTGGAGCCTGCCCTCAGCGCTGACACACCCTTTGTGGGCGCTGTGAACCTGGCCGAAGACGGCGTCGCGAACTGCCGTCAGTTTGCCCTGCTGCTCAAAAATCACGCGCTGCGGGCAGGTGTCAGTTTTGAATTCAATACGCCGGTTCATTGCCTGGACCGGGAGCACGCTAACCACATCTGGATAAAAGGCGACTCGGAAGCCCGCATTTTTGACGCGGTGGTCATGTGTGCCGGCCAGACCTCGGCTGAACTGTTGCGACCGCTGGGCCTGAAGATTCCCATGGTGGCGGTTTATGGTTACTCCATCAGCGCAGCCATCCGGGAACCGCTCAATGCACCGCGAAGTGCCGTGATGGATGAGCGCTACAAGGTGGCCATTTCACGCCTGGGCAATCGGGTCAGAGTCGCGGGCGGCGCCGAACTCGGAGGACGGTCGGCTTCGCGCCGGGCTGCATCGATTCAGACACTCTACAAGGTTTTGCACGACTGGTTTCCGGGCGCTGCCCAGCACTCGAGCCGCGAATCCACTGTGCAGGAATGGAAAGGCGCCAGAGCCATGCTGCCGGACGGGCCGCCGTTGATTTGCCAGAGTGGCAGACCGGGTCTGTGGCTCAACATTGGTCACGGCTCCAGCGGGTGGGCACTGAGTTGCGGCAGTGCGCGACTGGTCGCAGACCTGGTCGCAGGTCAGGCACCAGAGATCGACACAGAAGGCTTTGGACTGGATCGGCTGCGCTAGCTGTGTAGGCCAATGCCGCGAAGTGGCCCCTCGGCCGCTGCCAACGGCCTGCAAGCCGTTCCGCCGTCTCCGCATGGTTGTACATTCGGCAAAGTCCGGCGTTTTGCCGGATATC
>JANOLL010000472.1:0-2817 GCA_031419775.1 Polaromonas sp.
GCGAGACGAGTTGCTGTTGGTCAGTTCGCTGCACGCTAGCAACCTGGCGCGCGGCAAGGCTGTGCGCATGGCGCTCAATCAGGTGATGAGCGATGAATCGGCCCTGCTGACCGATGGCTGTGAAGTGGCGTTTTTCCCACCCGTCACCGGAGGTTGAGATGGCCGCACGGGTGTCGATTCAAACTGCAGATTTCAATCTTGCCGACGAGATTGTGGCACTCAGGCACACGGACAAGCGTGTCGGTGCCGTCTGCAGCTTCATCGGCACGGTCCGTGACCGCAACGATGGCGTGCATGTCAGCAGCATGACCCTGGAGCACTACCCGGGCATGACTGAAAAAGCCATCGAGGCCATGATCGACGAGGCTTTCAGGCGCTTTGATATTTTTGGTGCGCGTGTGGTGCATCGCGTCGGGCTGTTGCAGCCGCTGGACCAAGTGGTGATGGTGGCGGTGACGTCAGCTCACCGGGGCGAGAGTTTCAAGGCCTGTGAGTTTTTGATGGATTACCTCAAGACCCAGGCGCCATTCTGGAAAAAAGAAGAGACGCCGGACGGCGCCCGATGGGTCGATGCGCGGGTCTCCGATGACGCCGCGCTGGCCCGCTGGGGCATTCAGGCGGGCAACGCCTGAACCTCGTTCTGCCGGAGCTGGCCAGGCGCCTGCTTGGGCGGAACAAACTCGGGCGGAACAAAGGCGGCGCGGGCATGATCCTCTAATCCGTCAGCCAGGCATTGCAGCAAAACCATCAGCTGCACACGCTGCTCATCCGACAGTGGCTCCATCAGGCGCTGGTAGGCCCGCTCTGCAGGTTTTTGTGCCTCACGAAGCAATTGCTCGCCTTCTGGCGACAGTGCCACTGCCAAGTTACGCCGGCTTAGCAGCGCTTGGGAGCGCTTGACCAGCCCGCGCGATTCGAGCCCGCGCAGCACCCGCAACACCGTCACCTTGTCAAACCCCAGGGCGCGCGCCAGGCTGGACTGATCCAGCCCCGGCGAGGCGCGAAGGACAGTCAAGACCCCGAACTGGGCCGGCGTCAGCCCGACACCTCGGCATTCGTCTTCAAAAACCGCGGCAGAAATCTGATGCACCCGCCGTAGCAAAAAGCCGGGCCGGGAATACAGCAACGTGAGGTCGGTGGCAAGGTTCTGGCTCATGGTGTTGCGCAGAGCGCGCCTTGTGTAACAGGTGCAGTAAGGCGGTGGGATGAGGGCTTCGGCGTGCCGGCTCCGCCCGGGGCGAGCCGGATCATGTCCCAGGGCGGCAGGGGTTTGAGGTTTTGGGCCAGCCAGTCCAGCAGCATGCGCACCCGTGGCAGTTCAATGCGGTTACTGGGCACCAGCGCCTTGAGCCAGATGTCGGGCACCTCGAATCCTGGCAGCACTTGAACCAGGTCTCCGGCGTCTAGCGCCGGGTCAGCCAGATAGTCGGTCAGCACCGCGATACCGCCACCAGCGATGGCGGTCTGACAAATCGCAGCACCGTCATTGGTTCGCAATTTTGGCCGCACGTCGATGCCCATCAGACCCTGGGCGCTCTGAAATTCCCAGCGCGCGCCAGAGGTGGTGAAGACCAGGCAATCGTGGTCGACCAGATCACCCGGGTGTTGCGGCCAGCCTTTGCGCGCGAGGTAGGCTGGTGCGGCGCACAGGCGGCGCTTCATCAGGCACAGGGGCTGGTCTTGTACCCGGCCATAGAGCTCCGGGAGCGCGCCGACAGCAATGTCAAAACCTTCCTCAATCGGGTTCACCGAGCGGTCGGCCAGAACAATGTCCATGCTGATCATTGGCTGGCTCAGCAAGAACTGATGGAGCAGATCATTGAGGTACAGCACCCCAAGAGTGGTCGGCACCTTAATGCGGATATGCCCTTCCAGCTCCCCGCTGGAGCGGGCCATGCCAGCCAGTGTGTCATCGACCTGCCGGACCACGTCCCGGACCGTGTGCAAATAGCGTTCGCCAACATCGGTCAAACTCAGTTTGCGGGTAGTGCGTGTAAACAGCGGTGCCCTGATACGCCACTCCAGCTGGTCAATGCGCTTGGAAATCACCGACGGTACCAGCCCCAAATGGCGTGCAGCACCCGAAAAGCTGCCGGCATCAGCGGTGGCAACAAAGGCTTTGAGGTTGGCCAGCGTGTCCATGATTTATCGCGATCTGGAAAAAGTCCTATCGAAAGATGGTGCATTGTCATGCATTTGGAAGTTAATTAACATCCCACTCGCGCCGCGCCTGCCTTCCCTGAAGCCAATTTTTTATCCTCTGGAGTCCCTTTTCATGACTGCTGCCAACCACCCCAAGGCAAGCGCCTACCAGCGGATCGCCACCGAAGAGGCCTTTGCGCCGCCCGAAATGCTGGAGATCTACCGCAAGATCCTCGCCAAAGGTGATGTCGATCCAGGCTTCAAAGGCTTGATGGGTTTTTACATGAGCAGCCCGAGCGCTCGCGCCCAGCACATCATGCGTTGCCTGACGGACCTGGATCAATTGCGACTCCAGCACATGGATGAATGCGGCATCGACAAACAGGTGATTGCGCTGACCGCTCCCGGCGTACAGATCATGGACAAAGCTACGGCAGTGTCATTCAGCCAGGTCGCCAACGACCAGCTGGCCGAGGCCGTGCGCCGGCATCCGACACGGTTTGTCGGCATGATTGCCGTCGCACCGCAGGACCCGGTGGCTGCCGCCAAGGAAATCGAGCGTGGCGTCATCAAGCTGGGCATGCGCTCGGTCATCATCAATTCGCACACGCACGGCGAGTATTTGTCTGACCCCAAGTTCTGGGACATCTTTGCCGCCGCCGAAGCCCACAACGT
>JANOLL010000473.1:0-1749 GCA_031419775.1 Polaromonas sp.
GCCCGCCGCCGCCTACGACGCCACCGCCAAGCAGAAGGCCCAGGCCAAGACGGCGCGCATCCCCATCAAGGTGGTCGCCGCCCAGGCCCACGAGCAGCTGAAAAAAACAGACTGGATTAGTGTCAAGGACGGCAGCCACAGCACCCGCTTATACGAGATCAAGAGAAACCTGCGCGATCAAAATTTGCACACGGTGTGCGAAGAAGCCAGTTGCCCCAACATCGGCGAGTGCTTTGGCAAAGGCACCGCAACATTCATGATCATGGGCGACAAGTGCACCCGTCGCTGTCCGTTTTGCGACGTGGGCCACGGCCGGCCCGACCCGCTCGATGCTGACGAGCCACTCAATTTGGCCAGAACCATCGCCGCCCTCCAGCTCAAATACGTGGTGATCACCAGCGTGGACCGTGATGATCTGCGCGACGGTGGGAGCGGGCATTTTGTCGAGTGCATTCAGAAAATCCGTGAGCTTTCGCCCGGCACCACCATCGAAATTCTGGTGCCAGACTTCCGTGGCCGTGATGACCGTGCGCTCGAGATTCTTAAGGCCGCGCCGCCCGATGTGATGAACCACAACCTGGAAACCACTGCTCGCCTGTACAAGGAAGCACGACCCGGCAGCGATTACCAGTTCAGTTTGAACCTGCTTAAAAAGTTCAAGGTCTTGCACCCTAATGTGCCGACCAAGAGTGGCATCATGGTCGGCCTGGGCGAAACAGACGAAGAAGTTTTGCAGGTGATGCGTGACATGCGGGCCCACAACATTGACATGCTGACGATTGGCCAATATCTGGCGCCCTCGATGTCTCATCTGCCGGTGCGCCGCTATGTTCACCCGGACACTTTCAAGCAGTTTGAGGTCGAGGCCTACGCTATGGGTTTTACCCACGCTGCCGTCGGCGCGATGGTACGCAGCAGCTACCATGCCGATCAGCAAGCCCATGCCGCCGGGGTCGTCGAAAAAACGACCTGATAACCTGCTTGGTTAAAACGGTTCAGCGCGCGGATGCAGCTTCGACTTTGATTGTCGAAACCGCGCTGAACGGCGATGGCTTTTATCTGCTGGCAGCGCGGGCCTGCGTGACTTCAATGTCCACGCGGCGGTTTTTGGCGCGGCCTTCAGCCGTCGCGTTGTCGGCCACCGGTTGGGTTTCACCACGACCCTCGGTACGGATGCGCTGGCGATCTACCCCTTTTCCGACCAGATACGCCTTGACTGATTCGGCGCGTGCCAACGACAGACGCTGGTTGTAGGCCGCGGAACCGACTGAATCGGTGTGGCCCACCGCAATCACCACTTCGAAGCTGACGCCCTTAAGACGTTCGACCAGGGCATCCAGTTTGCCCATACCGTCAGACTTGATCACCGATTTATTGAAGTCAAACAGCGAGTCAGCTGACAGGCTCATTTTGGCTGGCACTGCGCCTGCCGCGGCTAGTGGGGCTGCGGGCACCGTGCGGGCGCGTGGCGGGACCACCGCCTGAGCCTTGATCTGTGCCATCGTCTCCACCACCGTCTCATCCTGCGGGCACAGCTCAGCCGGATCGATGGTGGTGCGGTCCTGGCCGGCGTCCTGCGGGCTAGGCACATCGGCGCGCTTGACGTTGAGCGCAGCGACCAGCTGGCCCATGCTCGACAGGGTGCGGGCCTGGGCAATGATCTGGTCGTAACCAGTGTTCAGGTATGCCCGGTTAGCCTGGAAGAATTCGTTCTGGCTGTCCAGCAAGTCCAGCAAGGTGCGCTGGCCG
>JANOLL010000474.1:0-4511 GCA_031419775.1 Polaromonas sp.
GGTTTTGCAATCTGCATTCGCCTGCTGGTAGAAGGACTTTTGCCGCTGGCCATTGACTGGCAGCAGATGCTGGCGTTGTTGGCAATTGGTTCCTTGCTGATCGGAAATCTGGCCGCTGTGGCTCAGTCCAACCTCAAGCGCATGCTGGCTTTTTCCACCATCTCGCAGATGGGATTTCTGCTGCTCGGTCTGCTTGCAGGCGTGGTCAATGGGAACCAGCTCAACACCCAGTCGGCCTATGGTGCAGCAATGTTTTATGCCATCACCTATGTGCTGACGACCCTGGGCGCGTTTGGCATCATCATGCTGCTGGCACGCGAGGGGCATGAATCGGAAGAGATCAATGACCTGGCCGGCCTGAACCAGCGCAGCCCGCTCTACGCTGGCGTGATGGCCATCAGCATGTTCTCCCTTGCAGGCTTGCCGCCACTGGTTGGGTTTTATGCCAAGCTCTCGGTGCTGCAGGCACTGATTTCGTCGCAGCAGTTCAGTTATTTGGTGCTGGTCGTTTTTGCCGTGATCATGTCGCTGATTGGCGCGTTTTACTACCTCCGGATTGTCAAAGTCATGTATTTCGAGGCGCCGCAGGCTCATCACAATGTGGCCATTACTGCACCCACCGACGCGCGCGTCGTGCTGTCCGTCAATGGCGCCCTGATTCTGATTTTGGGCATTGTTCCGGGTGGACTGATGACCCTGTGTGCGCAGTCGATCAACAGCATTGTCAAGTCGCTCGGAAGCTAGGCAGGGCATGGGTCAAACCGCTTCAACCTGGCCGGTCTGGTGATCGCCTTGCTGGCCGGCAACCAACTTTTTGAGCACTGTGCATGAGTCAGACCGACAGGATTGACGCGGGTGCCGAAAAAGGCGCAGACGGCGCGAACTTGAAAGAGACGACGCTGTCTTCTCAAGCTATTCTGCACGGCGATTTTCTACAGGCTAAGCGCGATAGCGTTCGCCTGCCTGACGGCAGCCATGCCACTCGCGAATACATCGTTCATCCTGGCGCCGTGATGGTTATCGCACAACTCGATGACGGGCAGCTGGTGATGGAACGCCAGTACCGCTATCCGATGGGCGCCGTCATGATCGAGTTTCCCGCTGGCAAGCTTGATGCCGGCGAAGCCTCGCTGGCTTGCGCCCAACGCGAGCTACTAGAGGAAACCGGCTATACCGCACGGCAGTGGGCCAAGGCGGGTGTCCTGCATCCTGTGATTTCCTACTCCACCGAATTCATAGACATCTGGTTTGCTCGGGATCTTGCGCTCGGCGAGCGCAAACTGGACGCTGGGGAATTTCTTGAGGTCTTCACGGCTTCCCCGACTGAACTGGCGCTGTGGTGCTTCAATGGAGACGTCACCGATGCCAAGACCCTTACCGGCATACTCTGGCTGCAAAACGTGCTGGCGGGCGCCTGGGTATTGGACTGGCAGTCTCCAGGGTCGTGAAGACTGATTACTGAGGCGGCTTGCCCCGATAATGCGGTATGAAAGTCTTGAATCTCCAGTGCGCGCATCAGCATTCGTTTGAAGGCTGGTTCGCGTCCGAGGACGCTTTTCAGTCCCAGTTCGCGCAGGGCCAGGTTGAATGCCCGATGTGTGGCGACCGACAGGTTCAAAAAATGCCGACGGCGCCACGGCTCAATCTGGGTGTCCAGGTACTCCCCGGCATGTCATCGGAGTCGACAGTTCAAGAGGCCGGTTCAAACCCGAATGTCACAGCCCGGCCCGGGGAGGCCGATGCCTCCGGCCAACTGAGTGCTATGCGGATGCCACCCGGTGCGGGCACGGCAGAACAGGCTACTTTTTTGAAAGCCCTGCGTCACCTGATGGCGCATACCGAAGATGTGGGTCAGCGGTTTGCTGAGGAGGCGCGCCGAATGCATTATGGTGACATCGAAAGCCGGAACATTCGTGGCCAGACCAGCGCGCGAGAGGCCATGGAACTGTTGGATGAAGGTATCGAGGTGATGCCCTTGCCTCTGCCTGCCGCCCTGAAAGAAACGCTGCAATAAATCAATCGATTTCTCGCGAGTTTGGCTTAGGTTCAGGGATACAGACCACGCAGCTCACGCGTGTGCAAAATCCGCTGGCAAGCCACGATAAAGGTTGCCGTGCGCAGACTGACGCCCTGATCCTGCGCGACGGCCCAGATTCCGGCAAAAGCGTGTTTCATGATCTTCACCAGGCGGGCATTGATTTCATCTTCGTCCCAAAAGAAGCTTGAAAAATCCTGTACCCACTCGAAGTAGCTCACCGTCACGCCGCCGGCATTGGCGATGACGTCCGGCACCACCAACACGTTTCGGTCCCGCAAAATGTCGTCCGCTGCGGGGGTGGTTGGCCCGTTCGCGCCTTCGATGATCAGACGCGCCTGGATGCGCCCTGCATTGCTGGCGGTGATCTGCTGCTCGAGTGCGGCGGGAATCAAAATATCGCAGGGCACGTCCCAGAAGCTGTCGTCGGCAATGACTTCAGCCGGGCTAAAGTGGGCCACGCTGCCAGTGGCTGCCACGTGTTTGAGCAGCGACGGAATATCCAGTCCGGCTTCGCGATAAATCGTTCCAGCGTGGTCCTGCACCGCGACTACTCGTGCCCCAGCTTCGGCAAAGAGTTTGCCCGCCACGCCACCCACATTACCAAAGCCCTGCACCGCTACCCGTGCACCGCTGATCTCCAGTCCCATGTGTCGGGCCGCCTCAATGCCCACCGTCAGCACCCCGCGTCCGGTGGCCTCGCGTCGGCCAAGTGATCCCCCCAAGTCTACGGGTTTGCCGGTGACGACGCCGGTGGCGGTTGAGCCGGTGTTCATCGAGTAGGTGTCCATCATCCAGGCCATGATCTGCTCGTTGGTGTTGACGTCGGGCGCGGGGATGTCCTTGTTCGGACCGATGATGATGCCGATCTCGCTGGTGTAGCGGCGTGTGATGCGTTCGAGTTCGCCGCGTGAAAGATTTTTCGGGTCCACACGCAGACCACCCTTGGCACCGCCAAAAGGAACGTTGACCGCAGCGTTTTTGATGGACATCCAGGCCGCCAGAGCCATCACCTCAGACAGCGTGACGTCCTGGTGAAACCGTACACCGCCTTTGCCCGGACCGCGTGAAACATTGTGCTGAACCCGATACCCCTCAAAGTGGGCGACGCTGCCGTCGTCCATGTTGATCGGCACATCGACAATCAAGATTCGTTTGGGGCGTTTGAGCGTTTCGGCCCAGCGCGCCAGTTTTCCCAGGTGCGGGATGACGCGATCGACCTGTTGCAGATAGTTGCCCCAAGGGCCGAGTTGGTCGGCCTGCAAGTAGGAGGGAAGAGAATGGACAAGTCCATCGGACTGGGATGCGGATGACATGAAAAGACTCCCATCAGACTGCGGATTGACCGCTGTCATTGCAGCTTATAAGTCCAGTCATGGCCTGTCCAGCGTCAAAACTTCGTAATACTATGCAAAAAATGCATAGTCGGTTTGAAGCTTTTCAGACGGGTTGGCTAACTCAGGCGGTGAACTGCAACGCTGCCAGGCGCGCGTACACACCGTTTGCCGCGACCAGGGATTCGTGGGTGCCCTGTTCCACCAGTTTGCCGTGGTCCAGCACCAAAATCCGGTCGGCTTTCTGTACCGTGGCCAGCCGGTGCGCAATGACCAGCGTGGTGCGGCCTTTCATCGCCGACTCGAGCGCAGCCTGGACCATCTGTTCGCTTTCTGCGTCGAGCGCGCTGGTGGCTTCGTCGAGCAGCAGCAGCGGAGAATTCTTCAGCATGGCCCGCGCAATCGCGATGCGCTGGCGCTGGCCGCCCGACAGGCGCACGCCGCGCTCGCCCAGAAAGGTGTTGTAGCCGTCGGGCAGGGTGCTGATGAACTCGTGCGCAAACGCTGCCTTGGCAGCGGCCCGGGTTTCTTCATCTGTGGCCCCCGGCTTGCCGTAGCGGATATTTTCAAGCGCGCTGGTCGAGAAAATCACGGCGTCTTGCGGCACGATACCTACGCGGCGGCGCAGGTCATTGAGAGCCATGTCACGCGTCGTCACGCCATCCAGCGCAATGCGACCGGCGTTGGGGTCGTAAAAGCGCAGCAGTAACTGAAAGACGGTACTTTTCCCGGCGCCGCTGGGCCCGACAATGGCCACCGTCTCTCCAGGGTTCACGCGCATGCTGAAGTCACTCAACGCAGCCTGCAGTGGTCGGGACGGATAGTGAAACGTCACCGCTTCAAATTCAATAGCACTACCTGCAGAAACGACAGGTGCTAGAGCAGGATTCTTAGGCGAACCAACGGGCGACCGGCTATCGAGCAATTCCATCAGGCGTTCGGTCGCACCCGCCGCACGCAGCAAGTCGCCGTAGACCTCGCCCAGGACGGCCGCTGCGCTAGCCAGAATGATCACATACACCACGGTTTGGCCCAGATGACCGGCGCTGATGTCCCCGCGCATCACCGCCTGCGTGCCCTGGTAGAGGCCCCACAGCAACCCGGCCGAAGTAGCAATGATGATGAAAGCCACCAGCACTGCC
>JANOLL010000475.1:0-3175 GCA_031419775.1 Polaromonas sp.
GCTGTGGCAAGCCCAGTGCAGCGGCGCCGTGACCGGCGAGGCCATGCCTGCGGGTCACTTCATTCCCGAGTCGCTGCCGGAGGCCACATCAGAATCCCTGCGGCGGTTTTTTGTCTGATGCGCTGCCGACAAGCTGCTGCGTCTCATGCGATCAGGACAGCTAGATTTTTATCCGGCTCCGTGGCATTTCTTGTACTTCTTGCCACTGCCGCAATAGCACAAGTCATTGCGCCCCGGAGTGGCTTCCACGCGAACCGTCTGGACCTTGGGACCGATGGTTTGCCACAGCTCGCGCAGGTCGTAAACGGCCCAGATCGCCTCGCCAAAAGCGTTGAGCCGCGCAATGCTGGTGCTCGGCGCACCCTCTTCACTCAACGGTGACACCTCGGGCGCCTCGGTATCGTCCTCGGTCATGGCCACCACGGATTGCAACGCGTCGTCCAGCCATTTGGCGGCATCCTTGTCGCGGGGGGCGGCCCAGTCCTCTGGCCAATACTCGACCGCAAACATGAAGCCGAGTGCCCAGACTTGCGCGAACGCCGGCAGCTCCTCACCCTTAAACGTGGCCTGCTCTTCGGGCGTCATGTCGGCCACCGCGCCGCGAACGTCCATTACTTCAGGGTGGTAACAGCGGTCATCTTCCAGCGAATCGACTTCAGAGTCCAGCGCCGCAGCCACCTCGTCCCAGCGCCGGTTCCAGAGCGCCATGAAGCGTTCCTGTTGCGCCGGGCTGGCAAAAGAGCCACCCGCCGGATCAGGCGCTTGACCAGCCTCAGGAATGGCCAGCAGGGCTGATAGGTATTCATCGGGCGGAATCGGACGGCGTGAACACAGTAGCGCGGCCATGAAGCCTTCACAAAATTCCCACTGCGGCGTTTCGTCGTAGCGGGTGCGCAGCTCGTCCAGCATGGCATCGAGCTCGTCGAAGTCTTCGACTGCAAGAGTTGCGTCGGCCGAGCGACCAAGGACATCTGAGTTCATACAAACTGGCTTGAGCGTCACCGGGCGCTCTTATGATCGAAAGTGTATCTGCCGCCTGACCGGGGGGAACCCTGTTTGCGCCTGCCAGAAGATCGACCCTGCCATCCATGAAAAGTTCAGCCATGCTCAAGCGACTCGATGACCTGCTTCCCGACTTTCCAGCACGTTACACCTTCCTGGCATTGTGCGGATTTGGCGTGCTGCTGGCGCTGTTCAGCTTGATCATTTCAGGCGTTGGCTGGCTGGCCCTGTTGTTCTGCAGCGGCCTGGTGGCGCTGGGGGTGTACGACCTGAAACAGACCCGGCATGCGATTTTGCGCAACTACCCGGTGATTGGACACCTGCGCTTTCTGTTTGAAGACATCCGGCGCGAAATGCGCCAGTACTTCATAGAAAGCGACAGTGAAGCCACGCCGTTCTCACGCGCCCAGCGGTCGCTGGTGTACCAGCGCGCCAAGGGCGAACCCGACAACCAGCCTTTTGGTACCCACCTCGATGTCGGCAAGCAGGGCTACGAATGGGTGAACCACTCGATGATGCCCACCCATTTGCCCACGCATGATTTTCGCGTCTGGATTGGCGGCAGGCCCGATGCGCCGTCCAGGTCGGTGCAGCCCTGCACCCAGCCCTACCTCGCCAGCGTTTTCAATATATCAGCGCTGAGTTTTGGCGCACTGTCGGCCCGCGCCATCCAGGCCTTGAACCAGGGCGCCAGACTGGGTGGCTTTGCGCATGACACCGGCGAGGGCTCCATCTCCGCGCACCATCGCATGCATGGTGGCGATCTGATCTGGGAAATCGGCTCGGGTTATTTCGGTTGTCGCAACAACGACGGCAGCTTCAATGCCGAACGCTTTGCCGTCAATGCGCGTGACCCGCAGGTCAAGATGATTGAACTCAAGATGAGCCAAGGCGCCAAGCCCGGCCACGGCGGCATCCTGCCTGGCGCCAAAGTCACCGCTGAAATCGCGGCTGCACGCGGCGTTCAGGTCGGCCAGGATTGCATCTCACCGTCGAGTCACAGCGCCTTTTCAACGCCCGTAGAAATGCTGCAATTCATCGCTCGTCTGCGCCAGCTCTCGGGCGGCAAGCCGACCGGCTTCAAGCTGTGCGTTGGTCACCCATGGGAGTGGTTTGCCATCGTCAAGGCCATGCTCGAGACAGACATCACCCCTGACTTCATCGTGGTCGACGGTGCCGAAGGCGGAACCGGCGCAGCGCCGGTCGAATTCAGCGACCATGTGGGCGCGCCGCTGCAAGAAGGCCTGCTGCTGGTCCACAACACCCTGATCGGTGTGCATCTGCGTGACCGAATTTCCATCGGGGCCGCGGGCAAGGTGGTCAGCGCGTTTGATTTGATGCGCCTGATCGCCTTGGGCGCTGACTGGTGCAATGCCGGGCGCGGCTTCATGATGGCGCTAGGCTGCATTCAGGCGCAGACCTGTCACACCGGCAAGTGTCCGACGGGCGTCACCACGCAAGACCCGGTGCGTCAGCAGGCATTGGTGGTGCCGGACAAAGCCCAGCGGGTACACAACTTTCACCGCAGCACCCTGCACGCCCTGCGGGAACTGGTACAAGCCGCAGGGCTAAACCATCCAAGCGAAGTTTGCGCCCACCACATCGTGCGGCGACTCACCGACACCGAGGTGCGGCTGCTCAGCAATCTGATCCTGCAGGTCAAACCCGGTGCGCTGCTCGGCCCGCTGGATGCCCAGCACAACGTGTTCCGGTTGTACTGGCCGATGGCCAGCGCGCACAGCTTTTTAGCCAATGACCTCGCTGGCCACGCTTGAACCGTTCACATGCGCTCAAAAATGGCGGCAATACCCTGGCCGCCGCCAATACACATGGTCACCAGTGCATAGCGCCCGCCAATGCGCTGCAACTCATACAGCGCTTTGACCGTGATCAGTGCGCCGGTCGCGCCAATCGGGTGGCCGAGAGAAATACCCGAGCCATTGGGGTTGACCTTGGCCGGGTCCAGGCCGAGGTCACGCGTGACGGCGCAGGCCTGGGCGGCAAAGGCTTCATTGGCCTCGATCACATCCAGATCACTGACCTTGAGGCCGGCTTTTTTCAGTGCTGCTTGGGTGGCGGGTACCGGGCCAATACCCATGTATTTGGGATCAACACCGGCGTGGGCATAGGCCACCAGACGCGCCAGCGGCTTGGCGCCACGGGCCTTGGCTGC
>JANOLL010000476.1:0-2184 GCA_031419775.1 Polaromonas sp.
GGCATTGCCAACTGCGACACCGTCAAAAAAGCCCGCCTTTGGCTCACCGCTCAGGGGGTCGAACACCAGTTTCACGACTTCAAAAAACAAAGCGTGCCGGTTGACCGTTTGCCCGCCTGGGCCGCTGCAGTCGGCCATGACCGCCTGCTGAACAGGCAGGGCACCACCTGGCGCAAGCTGGATGCCACGCAGCAAGCCAGCGCAGGTCATTCACCCGGAGCGCTTGCCCTGATGCTGGCTCACCCGAGTCTGATCAAACGCCCGGTCGTGGAATGGGCAGGCGAGGCTGGCCACATCAGTGTCGGTTTTGACGCAGACCAGTGGAAATCGAGTCTTTAGATCGGTCAGCTTTACAGTGATTAAGGGAACCAGAATCACCCAAAACAGCTCTGAATCATTAAACTGGAAGCGTCCGCGCTGAGCCCTGTTGAAGCCATCGGAATTAAGGCAAATTAGGGTCGTTCCAGCCAACCGAAAAGAGGTTTACACCATGAAAAAAGCGTTTGTACTCTCCGCAGTCACGACGGCGACCATGCTGCCTTTTAGTGCCACTGCAACGGACATCCTGGCCCGCGTGATCTCCAGCACACCGGTGGTGCAGCAGGTGGCAGTGCCGCGCCAGGTATGCAACAACCAGGCCATCGTCACCGAAGCGCCCAAGTCGGGTGCCGGTGCCTTGCTGGGTGCCGTGGCCGGCGGCGCGGCGGGTAACGCTGTAGGCAATGGTGGCGGTCGAGCGCTGGCCACCATGATTGGTCTGGTCGGCGGCGCCATCGTCGGTGACCGGGTTGAAGGCGGCGGGAGCCAGTTGCAAAACGTGCAGCAATGTGGGACCCAGACTTTTTATGAAAACCGGCCCAGCCACTACAACGTGGTCTACGAATACCAGGGCACTCAGTACAACGTTCAAATGGCCAACGATCCCGGCCAGTTTGTGCGTCTGCAGGTGACGCCAGTGGGCGCGCTCAGCCAACCGCCGCAGCCCGGCTTTCCCGCACAGCCCCAGCCGGGCCGGCCACAAACTTATCTGCAGCCAGATCAGCAACAGATTTACCCCCAACAAGCGACGGCTTATGTGCAACCGGCACTGGCTGCACCGGTGGTGTACCAGACCGCACCGGTTTACTACTCGCAGCCCTATTACCCACAATCCTATTACGCCCGGCCCGCTTACCACTCGCCTTTTTACGCACCGATTGGCCTGTCGCTGAACTTCGGATTTAGCCGGCACTACGGCCACCACCATCACAGGCGCTAATTCCGACCGGCCATGCAAAAAAGGGTGCCTCGAAGCACCCTTTTTTATCGCTCAAAGCAGCCTGCTGAGGCCAGCGTCGTTGGCTTGCCGCTTACAAGCTCGTTTCGATCAGCGCACCCTTGAACAGCACCGGGCCAGTTGGTCCGCCACTAGAAGGCACGCCGCCCTTGGGTTCCAGGCTGATGGCCAGAGTGGGAACAGCATTCACATCGGCTCCCGCGGCCGTCAGGCGCATCACGGCATCATTGCCCAACACGCCCAGGGATTTCGGTCCGCCCGATTGCGGCAAGGCCCACAGTTGCAAGGATTTGTCGGGCTGCTCCTGAAAGCCGCCGACGCGCTTGAGAATAAGCTTTCCGTTTTTCGGATCAAAGGTAACCAGCATGGATGCCGCTGCCTTGTCGTCTGCCAGCACGGCGACGTACTGGATTTCAGGTGTAGCAGCCAGTTTGGCAGATAAGTCCTGCACTTGGCCACCCAAGCTGGCAACCTGCCCGTCCAGACGGGTATTGAGGGCACTGAGATTGGCACCCACCACCACTGCCAGCACGGCAGCCGTGACGCCCAGGCCCGCAGCGCCACGCCACAGCGCCAGGCTAGCCCACCACCCTGGACCGGATTCGGCTGCCGACGCCCGAGCGGCCTGCATGGCCTTGGCCTGCTTGTCTGCATTGACCAGGTTTTCAATGCGCTTCCATACCGCTGGGCTGGGTGCCACCTGAGGCTGCAACTCAGCCAGGGACGCCAGCCGCCCTTGCCAGATCAGAGCCGAAGCGCGGACTGTGACAGTAGACCTTGCAAGTTCCTCGAACCGCCTGCGCGCACCGCCGCGCAGCGTGCCCAGCGCGTAGCTGGCTGCAAGCTGTTCGACCAATGCCGGATTTTGAATTAGATTCATACGCCACTCTCTTCAGAAATTTCTACAG
>JANOLL010000477.1:0-2003 GCA_031419775.1 Polaromonas sp.
TACAAGTCCGTGATCGATGCCATGCGGGCTGAATTGCCAGGCTAAGCAGGTGCCGTCCGAGTTGTTTCAACCCTCTGCCTGCTGAGCCAACCCGCACCCAATGCGTTAGCGTGCAGATTGCAAGGCTTCAACCAGTTCGGCAATGCCGTTTACCTGGAGCTTTGCATAAATGGTTTGAATCGTATTGCGTACCGTGGCCGGGGCGCGGAACAAGGCTGCTGCTATTTCCTTGTGGGTATAACCTTTGGCCACCAGTCCGGCGATCTGTTTTTCCCGTTCTGTCAACAAGTCGATCTTTTGCAGGCGACGAACCTTGATGAAAAACAAGCCCGCCTCGGTCTGGCTTTGCAGCATCAGTCCGCGCCATCTTAAATTCTTAGCCCCGCCCAAAAGCTGGGTCAATATTTCCGTAGGGAGCTTGTAGCGGCCCGGCTGAAACACATCCGTTGTTTCCAGGACGTCCGATGTGAATGGTGAATTGCTGGTGAGCACCACGCCGCGGGCATCGGCGATCGCTCTGCCATAGATGGCATGTCCGGGCTCTGCCTCATTGAGCTTATTGAGATGAGCCAGGCGGTTAAAAGCCAAGGCCTGCATCAAATGGGGCGCCACGAAAGCCAGAGCATGGATGTCGTCGGTGGTGCACTGCGCGTCATCATCAGTGCGATAAAGCGTCATCCAATGCAAGAAAGAGGTTTGCTCGTCGTAGTCCGTACTGAGCATGAAGTTGGGCTGTTTGTAGCGACGCATGAAATCCCGGATGGGGCTTTTGTCATGCGCCTCAAAAAATGAAGGTGCGTGAAAGGCGCGCGTCACTTTTTGCTGATTCAGCATCCCGGCTGAAGAGGAATCCAGATGCTTGACGTCTTCGTAGGCCATCACCATGTCTGGCGTCTTCTGGTGCAGATGGATGGTGTTGATATCTATGCCGCCAGGCTTGACCAGAGCCGATCCCCATACCGCTGCATCAAAGCGAAGTGCCGGCTTGATCAGCTCCAGCGCAGCGTCCTGAAAAGTTTCAATCTGCCGTTCCTGCGAGAGCGCATACAGGCGAAGCAATAGCTCATTCAGGTCAGTCGGCGGCGTCGGCATATCAAAAACGGGCGTCGAAATGGTGCAGTTGCACTATTGATGTCAAAACTTCCTACAACTACTCTAAGACGCCATGGCGCGCATGTCTGTGCCACGGCATCAAGCCTAGGAAGACGACCAGACAAGGGTTGATGGGCCATACCGTTATTTGAGACTGAACCTCTTTCATGCTTATATTTTGGATTATCTTCTGCGTCGTTGTTGTGATGGGCGTTTTTATGCTCCTGATTTTTGCGCCAGATTCTATGTTCACTTCGGCCGTTAGCCGCAACGAAGTCCAGGTGGGTGCTGACGCGAACCCGCAAGCTGGCCTCGATAGGACTTGTTCCAAGATGCATTAGCGGTTTTCGCCCCGACTCCGACACACGGGCCTTAACTTGTGTAGGTCTACGCCGATTGGCATTCCGAGCTAAAACATCGCACCGCTGGTGCCGGCCAGGGCGGATAATTTGCGTTGGACAGCGGGACGCACGGAGCACATTTTGAGCCGGGACGTCATGGCCAGATCGGGAAAGGGCTCAATGCGCACGGCAATCGAGTTGATGGACGGGATCAACCGCTCAGCCTGGCGCGCGCGTGACTCGGTTAAGTGGTTCAGCGCGCTGGAAGGCTGGACAGATCCGGGGGAGCGGGTGGCCACCGAGCTCGCGGCCCTGATGGCCAGGGACCAGCCGATTCTGGACCTTGGCGTAGGCGGCGGCCGCACCGTTCCGCTCTTGCGCAAAATTAGCCGGAATTACACCGCGCTGGACTACACACCGGAACTGGTGGAGGCCTGTCGCAAGAAATATCCTGATGCCCGCGTCCTGCACGGCGACGCCAGGAATCTTTCTGAGTTTATGGAGGCGTCGTTTGGGCTGGTGGTGTTCAGTTTCAACGGTCTGGATGCCGTCAATCCCGATGACCGCTTG
>JANOLL010000478.1:0-10404 GCA_031419775.1 Polaromonas sp.
AGACTCGCCGCCATCATGAGGTTTTCCGTGCCCGTCACCGTCACCATGTCGGTGGTGATGCTGCAGCCTTTCAATCGCTGGCGACCAGCGGACAATTTGGCAAGCATGTAGCCGTGCGCCACCACGATCTCGGCACCCATGGCTTGCAAGCCCTTGATATGCTGGTCTACCGGCCGTGAGCCAATCGCGCAACCGCCCGGCAACGACACCGTGGCTTCGCCAAAACGCGACAGCAATGGGCCCAGAGCGAGCACCGAAGCGCGCATGGTTTTGACCAGCTCATACGGGGCTTCAGGCGAACTCAAGGCGCCAGCATCGATATGCACAGTGCTGGGCTCTGATTGGCTACGCTCGGCAGCCACGCCCATGTTCTCAATGAGCTTGAGCATGGTGGACACGTCCTGCAAACGCGGGACGTTTTCAAGCGTGACCGGCTCGGCTGTCAGCAAGGCCGCGCACAGCTCGGGCAGCGCCGCATTTTTTGCACCCGAAACCGTGATCGTGCCGCGCAGGGACTTGCCACCCCTGATGAGTAATTTATCCATTTTTTAAAGCCGCACCGGTCGCTGTCCACTCTGCAGGGGTATAGGTTTTCATCGACAGCGCATGCACTTCATCGGTCTGCAAGCGGCCACCCAGCGTGGCGTAGACCCGCTGGTGGCGTTGAATCAGCCGCTGTCCTTCAAACACACTGGAGACAATGGTGGCGTACCAGTGCCTGCCGTCGCCAGACAACTCAATATGGTCGCAAGGCAGGCCTGCAGCAATGATGGTTTCGAGTTCTTCGCGGGTCATAGAAAGTGGACTAGGCAAGAGGTGGGCGTGGAGGCCATCAGTTTAATGTCTGATTTTGTAGCCGGTCCGCAGCATGTTGACGGCCAGGGCACTGACCACCAGCGCGGCACTCGCCACGATGCCCAGGCTGAGCCAGGGTGACACATCGCTGACGCCAAAAAAGCCGTAGCGAAAACCGTCAATCATGTAGAAAAACGGGTTGAGATGGCTAACAGTCTGCCAGAAGGGCGGCAGCGAATGAATGGAGTAAAACACGCCACTCAAAAAAGTCATGGGCATGATGATGAAGTTTTGAAACGCAGCCATCTGGTCAAACTTTTCAGACCACAGGCCGGCAATCACGCCCAGCGCACCGAGCATGGCAGCGCCCAGCAACGCAAAAAGCACAATCCACAGTGGCGCAACAAAAGCTGGCTGGCCAAAAAACACCGTCACGGCAAAAACCCCGGCACCCACCAGCAAACCCCGTGCAACGGATGCGCCAACATAGGCCAAAAACAGATGCCAATGCGATAGCGGCGTGAGCAGGACAAAGACCAGACTGCCCATGATCTTGCTTTGTATCAATGAAGAGGAACTGTTGGCAAAGGCGTTTTGCAAAATGCTCATCATCACCAGACCAGGCACCAAAAAGGCGCTGTAGCTGACCTGACCATAAACCTTCACCTGGTCCTGCATGACATGGCCAAATATCAGCATGTACATTACGGCCGTGAGAACGGGTGCACCGACAGTCTGGAAACCAACTTTCCAGAACCGCAGCACCTCTTTGTAGAGCAGCGTCTGCCACCCGGTCATGCTGCTGACGGTTCTCATACTTTGACCCCGACGTTTTCGGCCATCACTTCAAGGAAGACATCTTCCAGGTCAGCCTTGCGAATTTCAATGTCTTCAACTTCAAGTCCGGCCTCGCGAATGGCCGCAAGATACTGCTCGATCTCCAGCGCATTGTGCGCAGGGAATTGCACAATTCGACCCGTTATTCGGGCCTGAGCAGCTAATTTGCTGGGTAGCTCGCTATTTATTTTGAAGCGCAGCACATTCGAAGAAGCCGCCTTGAGCAGCTCGGAAGTTTGCGCCAGCGCGACTATCCGTCCCTGTTTGAGCATCGCAATGCGGCTACACAGGGCCTCGGCTTCCTCCAGGTAATGCGTGGTCAACAGCACCGTACTGCCCTGCTTGTTGAGTTTGGCAATGAACTGCCACAGCGTCTGGCGCAACTCGACATCCACACCGGCGGTCGGTTCATCGAGCACAATCACCTGCGGCTGGTGCACCAATGCCTGAGCCACCAGCACGCGGCGCTTCATCCCGCCTGACAGCTGACGCATATTGGCGTTGGCCTTGTCGGCCAGGCCCAGACTGGAGAGCAGTTCGTCGATCCAGTCGTCATTGTCTTTCAGGCCGAAATAGCCTGATTGAATGCGCAGCGCCTCACGCACGGTAAAGAAAGGATCGAACACGAGTTCCTGCGGCACCACACCCAATTTGCGTCGGGCTTGGGCATAGTCGGCTACGACATCGCTGCCATGCACCGTAACCGTTCCGCGGCTGGCCCGCGACAGGCCCGCCAGGATGCTGATAAGAGTGGTTTTGCCGGCACCGTTGGGCCCGAGCAAGCCAAAAAACTCGCCTTGCTGAATATCGAAGGTTACCGAATCAAGCGCCTGGAGGCCGGCGCCGGTTTGACCGCGTGGAGAAGGGTAGGTTTTGCTGACGGACTGAAATGAAATAGCAGGCATGAACGCTCTATTTTAAAGGCTCATCACCTGACATTCGTATCGAGAGGACAAGGGCGCTGTCGGTGGCCCCGCCACGGAGTGCCTGAAAAGCACCGAAAGACCCACCGCTACGCTAAGCGGTAGCCTGTGTGTCGCTGCTGATCAATCCGGCAATGCCGTACAAGCCGGCCAGTTGCTCCACACGTGCTGGCAAGCTCCGCACAGAAAACGATTTGCCAGCAGACATTGCTTCGCGGCGACAGGCCAGCAGCAGGGCCAACGCAGACGAATCGAACTCTTGAAGTGCGGCAGCATCGACCACAACATCAGCGGGTTGAGCCAACACTTGCGACTTGATCTCCCGCTCCAGTTGGGCGGCAAGCTCATGCGTCAAAACAGCGGGCAGCAACCATGCCATGAGCGGGCTCTCAGGACTTCTTGTCAGCCGTATTGGACTTGTTGCGCTGCGCCAGTGAGGCAATCAGTCCGTCTACGCCCTTGGCGTTGATCTCTTGCGCAAACTGCGTACGGTAGGTTTCAACCAGCCACACCCCCAGCACATTGAGGTCATAAATTTTCCAGCCGGTGCTGGTTTTTTCCATACGGTAGTCGAGCTGGACCGGATCACCCCGGCCGATGACTTCCGTGCGCACAATTACTTCAGCATCTGCGGCATCGGCGCGAAGAGGCTTCACATTCACCGTCTGATCCTTGACCTGCGACAACGCGCCGGAGTAGGTGCGTACCAGCAAGACCTTGAACTCGTCCTGCAAACGCTTCTGTTGGTCCGGTGTTGCCTGCCGCCAGCTGCGCCCAACCGCTGCGGCAGTCATGCGTCTGAAGTTGACGTTCGGCATGATCTGGGCATCGACCAAGGAAATCACCTTGCTGGTATCGCCTGCCTGAACGCTTTTGTCAGCCTTGATGCCATCGAGCACGCTGGACGACAGGCGTTTGATCAGGACATCGGGCGCTTCGTCTGCGGCCCGAGCCAACCCAGCCGTTGCGCTCAGAGCCAAGCTGAACAAGGCAGCAATGAAATAGCCAGTGGTACGACGATTCATGGTTTTTCTTTCAATAGACAGATGCGTCAGCTACTAACGCGTCACTCAGGATCGGGTGGACAGGGTGCCCATGTTTCCATCCGTATCGCGCCCGCCGGGCAAGTAAACCACATCGCCGCTTCCCCTTGCGGGGCGGTCGGTTAATTTAGACGACCGTTCTGTAAAGCTTGTGACCCCAGGTACCTACTTGGCATCCTTGGCAGTTCCTGCAGGTGCCGCAGAAGGCGTAGTTGAAGGCGTCGCACCTTCAGGCAAATCAAATCGCTCTTCCTTTTCTACCTTATCCGGATTGATCAGCCCGCGCCGCCGTTGCAGGTAGATATCACGACTGAAAGAATATTTATCCAGCGATGCCTGATCGACCAGCTCGCCCGCGCCCAAAAAACCCGATCGGGTGTCAACCACATCCAACACCGTCAAACCATTGCGCACCGACACCTTGTCAGGCTCAGGGGCCAGATCAACTTGAGCGTCCACAACGGAACCTACGGTATCGCGGACCGTAGACGAGCCGAGCAAGGGAAGCACCAGATAGGGACCGGGGCCGATACCCCAGTAACCCAGCGTCTGACCAAAGTCTTCGGGGTGTTTTTCCAGACGCATTTCGGTCGCAATATCAAACACGCCAGCAAAACCAAATATCGTGTTGAAGCTCACACGCATCAGGGTTTCGGCAGCCTCTTTGGGCTTAAGCTGCAAGACGTTATTGACCAGCGACAACACATCTGAAATATTACCGAAAAAATTGTTGATACCCGTCCGTATCGGGGAAGGTGTCACGTCACGATAAACCGTGGCCACCGGCTTGAGGATGGCGCGGTCAACCCCGTCATTGAAATTGAAGACAGTCCGGTTCAGGGGCTCCAATGGATCGGCCGGATTAACGTTGGGTCCAACGGCGCAACCCTGTAGCACGATCACTGTCAGGGCGGAGACCAGCAGATGGCAGAACGGTTTTTTCATGGTGGGCGAGTTCATTTTTTATCCCCAGTCGCGGGCGACGGTACGGCGGCGGGCTCCGAGTTGCCTTCCGACGCTTTGCTGAACAAAAACTGACTGATCAGGTTTTCAAGCACCACGGCGGACTGGGTCTGCTTGATCACATCGCCTGATGCCATGTTTTTTTCACTGGCACCGGCCTCGATGCCAATGTACTGTTCACCCAACAGACCGCTGGTCAGAATTTTGAGAGAACTGTCTTTGGGGAATACATACCGGCTTTCCATTGCCAAATTCACGCTGGCTTGGTAGGCCTTGTCGTCAAAGGTGATGTTCTCAACCCGGCCCACCACCACACCCGCACTTTTGACAGCGGCGCGCTGTTTCAGGCCTCCAATATTGTCGAATTTGGCCGTCACTTTGTAAACTGTATCGAAGCTCAGGGTCAGCAAGTTCGCCGATTTCAGGGCTAGAAACAAAACAGCCGCCCCGCCAATCAGAACAAATAAACCCACCCACAGATCGTTTTTGGAACGTTGCATCACTTTTCTCGCTCTCAAGATTCTCGCACGGCTGGTTTGAACACGCCGGACGGCTGTTTACACACTGAACATCAATGTGGTCAGCAAAAAGTCCAGTCCCAGCACCGCCAGGGACGCTACCACCACGGTACGCGTGGTGGCCCGGGAGACGCCTTCAGGGGTGGGCTGCGCTTCGAAGCCCTGGTAGAGCGCCACAAAGGTGACCGTGACGCCAAAGACAAAACTTTTGATGACGCCGTTGCCGACATCACGCCAGACATCGACCCCCGACTGCATCTGACTCCAGAACGAGCCGGCGTCGACACCAATCAGCACCACGCCCACTACCCAGCCACCAAGAATCCCCACCGCACTAAAGATCGCGGCCAGCAAGGGCACGGCAATGATGCCACCCCAAAAACGCGGAGCCAGAATTCGCCGAACCGGATCGACAGCCATCATTTCCATGGCAGACAGCTGCTCGCCCGCTTTCATCAGGCCAATTTCAGCTGTCAGCGCCGTACCGGCTCGACCGGCAAACAGCAAGGCGGTGATGACGGGACCGAGCTCCCTGACCAGGCTCAGCGCTACCAAAAGTCCGAGCGCTTCGGACGAGCCGTAGCGCTGCAGGGTGTAGTAGCCCTGAAGGCCGAGCACAAAACCCACGAACAGACCCGACACGGCGATGATGACCAATGAGTAGTTGCCGAGAAAGAAAATCTGGTCGCGTACCAGACCAAAGCGGCCGAGGGCGGGCCCACTGAGCCCCAGCAGACGTCCAAACAATCGTGTGGCGTAGCCCAAATGGGCCAGCTGGCTGCGCACGGCATAGCCGGTGTCCGCGATCCAGCGCGACCAGCCGGTGGCACCCTGGTGACTCATGCGCGATCTCCCCGGCGGGATTCGACGGCATTGCCAAAATCTTCCGCCACATCCGGGCCTGGGTAGTGGAATTTGACAGGGCCCTCGCTGAGTGCATGGACGAACTGGTGCACCAGGGGATCGGCGGAATGCCTGACCTCGTCGGGTGTGCCCTGCGCCGCAATACCGCCGTTGGCGAGAATGATCACCTTGTCGGCGATCCGGAAGGTTTCTTCTAGGTCATGCGACACCACGATGCTGGTAATGCCCAGGTTGTCGTTGAGCTGGCGTATGAGTTGCGCGGCAGTGCCCAGTGAGATCGGGTCCAGCCCCGCAAACGGCTCGTCGTACATGATGAGGTCCGGATCCAGCACAATGGCCCTGGCCAGCGCAACGCGGCGCGCCATGCCGCCCGAAATTTCGGCTGGCATGAGGTCCCGGGCACCACGCAAGCCAACGGCGTTGAGTTTCATCAAAACGATGTCCCGGATCAGGCTGGGCGTGAGGGTGGTGTGCTCACGCAGCGGGAAGGCCACATTGTCAAACACACTCAAATCCGTGAACAGCGCGCCAAACTGAAACAGCATGCCCATGCGGCGCCGCGCCGCATACAGCTCGGCTTGCCGCATCAAGCCCACATTTTTGCCTGCCAGCAGAACCTCGCCACTGCCGGCCTTTTGTTGCCCGCCGATCAGTCGCAGTACGGTGGTTTTACCGCCGCCGGAAGCACCCATCAGCGCAGTGACCTTACCGCGCGGCACCGACAACGAGACGCGATTCAAAATGACGCGGTCCCCCGCCGAGGCAGGGTAGGAAAAGGTCACATCCTTGAATTCAAGCAGTGGGGAATCGAAAGTGTCGGCCATCAATCGGTCATGGGGCCCGCAGGCGAACAGATCCAGTTAGTGAGTGCCTTGATGATAAGGGCATGGCCATGGCGATCTTCAACGCGGCAAGTCGCTGTAACCCATGAGGAATTCATCAACAGACCGTGCGGCCTGGCGGCCCTCGCGAATCGCCCACACCACAAGACTCTGGCCGCGCCGGATGTCACCGGCTACGAATACCTTGGGCACATTGGTGGCGTAGCCGCCGGTAAAACCATCTGTGGCTTTAGCGTTGCCACGGGGATCTTTTTCAATGCCAAACGAATCCAGAATAGAAGCGACGGGTGACACAAAACCCATGGCGAGCAACACCAAGTCGGCCCGGAGCACTTGCTCGGACCCCGCCACCTCGATCATCTTGCCGTCTTTCCACTCGACACGGACGGTTTTCAGGCCAGTGATCTTGCCCTTCTCGCCAATCAGTTCTTTGGTGGAGATTGCAAACTCCCGCTCACATCCCTCCTGATGCGAAGAAGATGTGCGCAGCTTGACCGGCCAGTATGGCCAGGTCATTGGGCGGTTTTCTTCTTCGGGCGGCTGGGGCATCAGTTCAAACTGGGTGACGCTGGCTGCACCATGGCGGTTGCTGGTGCCGACGCAGTCTGAGCCGGTGTCGCCGCCACCGATCACGATGACGTGCTTGCCAGATGCCAACAGCTGGCCTTTGATCTTGTCACCAGCATTGACCTTGTTCTGTTGTGGCAGAAACTCCATTGCGAAATGCACACCATCGAGATCGCGGCCAGGCACAGGCAGGTCGCGCGACTGCTCGGCCCCGCCAGTCAGCACCACGGCGTCAAAGTCCTGTCGCAGCTGTTCGGGTGAAATCGTTTCTTTCGCCCAGTTCGTGACTTTGGAATCCTTGGGCAGATTGCCGACCATCACACCCGTCTTGAACACCACGCCCTCGGCCTGCATTTGCTCGACGCGACGGTCAACATGGATTTTTTCCATCTTAAAATCGGGAATGCCGTAACGAAGCAGTCCGCCGATCCGGTCGTTTTTTTCAAACAGCGTGACTTCGTGGCCGACCCGTGCCAGTTGCTGGGCGGCTGCCAGGCCCGCTGGGCCCGAGCCCACGATGGCGACTTTTTTACCGGTCTTGTGTTTGGCCACTTGAGGCTTAACCCAGCCTTCAGCCCAGGCGCGGTCGATGATGGCGTGTTCGATCGACTTGATGCCGACCGCATCGTCGTTGACATTGAGCGTACAGGCTGCCTCACAGGGCGCCGGGCAGATACGACCCGTGAACTCAGGAAAATTGTTGGTGCTGTGCAGCGTATCGATCGCGTTTTTCCAGTCAGCGCGAAACACCATGTCGTTGAAATCAGGAATGATGTTGTTGACCGGACAACCACTGTTGCAAAACGGCGTGCCGCAGTCCATGCAACGCGCAGCCTGTTTGTTGGCCTGCACATCGTCCAGACCGATGACGAATTCCTTGTAGTTCTTCAAGCGTTCGGTGACGGGCTTGTAGCCTTCTTCCAGACGCTCATATTCCATGAAACCGGTGATTTTTCCCATGATCAATCCTGATAGATGTCGCAGTATATTTGGAGCATTTTATAGCTGTAGCGCCCGAATTTTATTGGCCTATTGCTATTAAATCAATAGCAATCTGACCTATACGCCTTATTTGGCTGGTACGGCTTCAAGGTTAGTCCTGACTTGCGCCTGCGTGGTTTCAGTTGAAGCGTTCAGGCGGCGGTCCCGACGTTCGAGCAACGCACGTTTGTATTCGTTCGGGAATACTTTTACAAACTTCAAACGTGACTCGCTCCAGGTATCAAGCAGCTCGCGCGCCCGCTTGCTGCCGGTCCAGCGGTTATGGTCCTGCAACAGGCGCTTGAGCAAAGCCTCATCCGACTCATCGGCATGCCAATCAGACTGGTCGTGGGTATGCTGCTCCGTAGTCGTCACAATTTTGTCCATCGACACCATGGAGGTATTGCAACGCGTGGCAAATTGACCGTCTTCATCGTACACATAGGCGACGCCGCCGCTCATGCCGGCTGCAAAGTTGCGGCCGGTCTTGCCCAGTACCACGACCGTGCCGCCCGTCATGTATTCGCAGCCGTGGTCTCCCGTGCCTTCAACGACTGCTGTTGCCCCAGACAAACGCACGGCAAACCGCTCGCCAGCCACGCCGCTGAAAAAAGCTTCGCCGGTCGTTGCGCCGTACAGCACGGTGTTGCCGACGATGGTGTTTTTGACCGCCTCGCCCCGGAAATCGATGCTGGGACGGACCACGATTCGGCCGCCGCTAAGGCCCTTGCCGGTGTAGTCGTTGGCGTCACCAATGAGGTACAGGGTGATGCCTCTGGCCAGGAAGGCACCGAAAGACTGGCCGCCCGTGCCTTCGAGCTGAATACGCAGCGTATCGTCAGGCAGACCTTGCGGGTGACGGCGCGTCAACTCACCGGACAGCATGGCGCCGACGGTACGGTTGACGTTGCGGGCGACTTCAATGAACTGGACTTTCTCGCCTTTTTCAAGGGCTGCCTTGGATTTTTCAATCAGACGGACGTCGAGTGCTTTTTCCAGGGCGTGGTCCTGATTCATCACATGCAGGCGCGGCACATCAGCCGGAACGTTGGGCTGGTAGAACAGGCGACTGAAATCCAGGCCACTGGCCTTCCAGTGGGCTATACCTTTTTGCGTATCAAGCAAGTCAGCGCGGCCAATCAGGTCGTCGAACTTGCGCACGCCAAGTTGGGCCATCAGCTGACGCGCCTCTTCGGCAACGAAAAAGAAATAGTTCACCACATGTTCAGGCTTGCCGCTGAATTTCTGACGCAGCACCGGGTCTTGCGTAGCCACGCCGACCGGGCAGGTGTTGAGGTGGCATTTGCGCATCATGATGCAGCCTTCAACCACCAGCGGGGCGGTGGCAAAGCCGAATTCGTCGGCGCCCAGCAATGCGCCGATGACCACATCCCGACCGGTTTTCATCTGGCCGTCAGCCTGCACCCGGATGCGACCGCGCAGGCGGTTCAGCACCAGCGTCTGCTGGGTTTCAGCCAGACCAATTTCCCACGGCGAGCCGGCGTGCTTGATGGACGACCAGGGCGACGCGCCAGTGCCACCGTCATGACCGGCAATCACCACATGGTCGGATTTGGCCTTGGCGACGCCCGCGGCGATGGTACCGACGCCCACTTCACTGACCAGCTTGACGCTGATGCTGGCGCGCGGATTGACGTTTTTCAGGTCGTGAATCAGCTGCGCCAGATCTTCAATCGAATAAATATCATGGTGTGGTGGCGGCGAAATCAGCCCGACGCCGGGCACCGAGTAACGCAGCGCGCCGATGTATTCGCTGACCTTTCCGCCGGGCAACTGCCCGCCTTCGCCAGGCTTGGCACCCTGCGCCATCTTGATCTGGATTTGGTCAGCCGACACCAGGTATTCGGCGGTGACACCGAACCGTCCAGAAGCCACCTGCTTAATTTTAGAACGCAGCGAATCACCTTCAAGCAGCGGCAAATCGACCTCAACCTGCTTGGGGCCGATCACGCTTTTTAGCGTTTCGCCTTTCTTGATCGAGATACCCTTGAGCTCCTGGCGGTAGCGGGCCGGATCTTCACCGCCCTCACCGGTGTTGCTCTTGCCCCCG
>JANOLL010000479.1:0-2109 GCA_031419775.1 Polaromonas sp.
ACCACAGAGACCGCAGTCTGAAACACCACGGTTTGTCCCCGCATCTGGCGCAGTTGCGTCACTGCCCGCTCGTGGTTACCGGGTTTTCCTAAAGGCTGGCCATTCAGGTCAGCGACTTGGTCAGAGCCAATCACCACGGCGTTGGGAAACGCGCTCGCCACCGCTCTGGCTTTGGCCAGGGCCAGCCGTCCAGCCAGCTGACGCGGCGATTCCCCAGACAAGGGGGTTTCATCCACATCCGGGGCAGCCACCACAAATGGAATGCGTAGGCGCTCCAGCAGCTGGCGGCGATAGGCTGAGGTCGACCCCAATACGAGCTGGCGTGTCGGCTGGGCGGTTTTGGCAGAAGAAGACATGGGCTGATTCTCTTACACTGCACGCATGGCACGATCCCCGCAAGTTCACCGGCTCAATATGCAAGCATTTGCCCGGGAAGGGGCGTCGCTCTCCGAAACTACCGTGCTACAAAATTTGCAGCGACTAAACAAGGAATTGCAAGGACTACAGCCCAATTTGTCTGTTAGGTGGCAGGCGCATGGCGAGACGCGTGCCGCCAGCGGCAGTAGCGGCGCGCCGGGCGAAGATCAGGATATCTGGCTGCATCTGCAGGCCAACACTTCCCTGCCCCTGAGTTGCCAGCGCTGCCTCGGACCTGTCATGGTTGGGCTGGAGATAGACCAGTGGTTCCGCTTTGTGGCCACCGAGGAGATCGCGATGACCGAAGATGACCAGTCAGAGGAGGATTTATTGGTGATGGAGCCGCAATTTGACTTGCTGGCGGTTCTGGAGGATGAGTTGCTCATGGCGTTACCCTTGGTGCCCATGCATGACCAGTGCCCCGTGGCTCCCACGCTGAGCGCTGGCGAAACGGAGGTGCCAGAACTGGCAGCTCAAAAGCCGAATCCGTTTGCTGTCTTGGCCAAACTGAAAAAGTAGGCTTTAAGTTTTACGAAGCAGCTTGGTTGCCATGGATAGCCGGCACCATCACGCACCTCGGCTTTCAAGTATTGACCGGGCGAGCGTGGATTTGGATATACGGCGCTTCTCGGTCTATAATCTAGGGCTTCGCGTACCGGTCTGGTGTGTGAGCGGCAGGGCCATTTTCAGTGGTATCAGGCGCTCGTATTTGGAACTGCTGGTGCGTAATTTACCAACCTACACCCCATCAGTGTTTTAATCAGGAGCGGAACATGGCCGTCCAGCAGAACAAAAAATCTCCTTCCAAACGCGGCATGCATCGCTCGCACAACGCCTTGACCGTGCCCGGCATGGCGGTGGAAGCGACCACCGGTGAAACCCATTTGCGTCACCACATCAGCCCGACCGGCTTTTATCGTGGCCGCAAGGTGCTGAAAACCAAGTCCGAAGCGTAATTCGCACTCAAAGCACTGGCCCGCACTGATCCTGCGGGCTTTTCTTTGGTTCAAACCTTTCCATCTGCCTGCCCGGTCATTCCATGATCCGCATCGCTGTCGACGCAATGGGTGGCGATACCGGCCCGGCTGTGACGATCCCAGCGACGCTGGCATTCCTGGAGGGTCACCCTGAGGCACATCTGGTGCTAGTGGGCCAAATTTCGGTGATGGCATCCCATCGCCAGTATGCGCAGCTGCAGGCGCATCCCCGCTGTCAGATCGTCGAGGCGAGCGAGATTGTCAGCATGGACGACTCGATAGAGATTGCCCTGCGACGCAAGAAAAATTCTTCCATGCGTGTAGCGGTCAATCAGGTTAAAAACGGTGTCGCCCAAGCCGCCGTGTCAGCCGGCAACACCGGCGCCCTGATGGCGATTGCCCGGTACGTTCTCAAAACCATGGATGGCATTGACCGACCGGCCATTGCCACGCAGTTGCCTAACGCTGCAGGCGGCGCGACGACTGTGCTTGATTTGGGCGCCAATGTCGATTGCACCGAGGAACATTTACTGCAATTTGCGGTGATGGGATCCGCTCTGGTAGCCGCTATTTCAGACAACAAAAGCCCAAGTGTCGGTTTGCTCAATATTGGTGAAGAAGCGATAAAAGGCAGTGAAGTCATTAAAAAAGCGGGTGAAATGCTCCGAACAGCTTCTAATTCCGGCGAGCTGAATTTTTATGGCAATGTTGAGGG
>JANOLL010000480.1:0-1544 GCA_031419775.1 Polaromonas sp.
CATGACGCTTCAAGCCGATGTGATCGTGGCAGCAGTCGGTAAGCGCAATCTTCTGACCGCCGACATGGTCAAGCCGGGCGCTGTGGTGATCGATGTGGGCATGAACCGCAATGAGGCCGGCAAGCTTTGCGGCGACGTGGATTTTGAGGGCGTGAAGGAAGTCGCTGGCTACATCACACCGGTACCCGGCGGGGTTGGCCCCATGACCATCACCATGCTGCTGGTCAACACGCTGCTCGCGGCTGAAAAGCCCAGGTCGGCCGGCTAATTGGGCGGGGACTTCCCCGGGTGGCTAAGCAACCATAGGCTGAATCCGGCGCATAGCCATTGCCCCAGATACAGCGCGCTGCCCAGGCCGTGCCAGAGCTTCAAATTGCCACCTTCAGCGCGAGCGCTGACGATGCGCGGCGACAGACCAAACTCGACCAGCACCGCCAGCAACAAACCGCCCACTATGAATTTAAGAGCAGGGTGCGCAGACGAATCATGGGCCAAGGCATCTTTTTTATTGCAGATCAGTAAAAGCAACATGGCGCAGGCAATGCCGAGCCAGGTCTGGGCAGTGAACAATTTGGCGGCTATGGCACCGGCTGCTGCTGGCGTACCGAGGTGCGTGAAGAGCAAGGGCACGACCACAAAACCCAAGCCCGTCAGGCTACCCCACCAGAGTGCAGACAGCATCACAGCAGCACGGTGCCGAGTGGTCACAGCACCTTCAAGCAAGGGCCGCGGGACTGGCTTTGCCAGACCGCAGGCGCAGCGGCCCCCGAGGGGCTGAGTGCTGCGGCTCCAAACCCGCCTTCGCGGGTTTGGACAGCGCGAAGAGCCTGCGCATCTTGCGATGGCACGTACAGGAAGCTACACGCAGTGAGCGACCGTGGGGGCATCAGACAGCATCAGACAGCATCAGATATACATCACGGCAATGATCTCGTAACGTTTGATGCCGCCCGGCGCCACCACGTCAACCGAGTCGCCCTCATCCTTGCCGATCAACGCTCGCGCGATCGGCGAGCCGATATTGACACGACCAAATTTGATGTCGGCTTCGTCCTCGCCAACGATTTGATAGGTGACCTTGGCGCCGGTGTCTTCGTCCTGCAATTCGATGGTCGAGCCGAACACCACCCTACCGCCTGCGTCGAGTTCCGACGGGTCAATGATCTGAGCCGCCGACAGCTTACCTTCGATTTCCTGGATCCGGCCTTCAATGAAACCCTGACGGTCTTTGGCGGCGTCGTATTCGGCGTTTTCGCTCAGATCACCCTGGGCTCTGGCTTCAGAAATGGAGTTGATGACCCAGGGGCGATCAACAGTTTTGAGTTTGTGGAGCTCGGCTTTCAGACTTTCTGCGCCGCGCTTGGTAATGGGAATAGTCGCCATGGTGGGAGTCCTGCAAAAAGCGAAACCGCCGAGCATTTCGGCTCGGCGGCGTGATTGAAAGTTGATTATGCCGCCAGTTGCCCGTGCATGTCCTGCACTGAAATCACACTCAGATTGTCGAGATACTTCATGCCCTCCACGGCCGCTTCAGCACCAGCAAT
>JANOLL010000481.1:0-7155 GCA_031419775.1 Polaromonas sp.
GCGCCGGTTGCCAGCGTCTACCCCAACATGGGCTCGCAGGTGCTCATCATGTGCTTTGTGGTGGTGGTGATTGGTGGCATCGGCTCGGTGCGCGGCGCGCTAATTGCCGCCCTGCTGGTCGGATTGGTGGACACTTTTGGCAAAGTGCTGTTGCCGTCGATGGCGGGCATGCTGGTTTACATGCTGATGGCAGCCGTGCTGCTGTGGAAACCAGAAGGATTGTTCAAGCAATGAGCGCGCAAAAGGCCAATCTCGAAATGCTGCCGCGCGGTGTGCAACTGGCGTTGGGGCTGGCGCTGGTCGCCTTGCTGGCTTTTCCGTTCGTCGGCACGCCGTTTTACACCGACATGGTCACGCGCATGATGATCATGGCCATCTTCGCCATGAGCCTGGACTTGCTGCAAGGGGTCACCGGGCTGGTGTCGTTGGGACATGCGGCCTATTTTGGTCTGGCGGGCTACGCCCTGGCCTTTCTTACCCCGCAGGGTGAAGCCGTTAGCTTGTGGTGGACACTGCCCGTTGCCGTATTGGCCTCTGGAACAGCGGCGCTCGTCATAGGATTTTTTGTGGTGCGCACCCACGGCATCTACTTCATCATGGTCACGATGGCGTTTGCCCAAATGGTGTTTTATCTGTTCTTTGACAACAAGGTGCTGGGCGGATCCGACGGGCTTTACATCAACTTCAAGCCGTCTGCCACCATCCTGGGCTGGACGCCGTTTGAGCTCGACAACAAACGCACACTCTACTTTTTCACGCTGGTCTGCTTGCTGGGGGTTTATGCATTCTTGCGTCAGCTCTTGTGGAGCCCATTTGGTCGCGCGCTCAGCGGCATTCGGGTCAACGAGCACCGTATGCGCGCCATGGGCTATGGCGTGTTGGGCTACAAGCTGGCGGCCTTCACGCTTGCCGGTGCACTGGCCGGCTTGGCAGGCTACCTGTGGGGCACCCAGAGCGGTTACATCAACCCCGAGCTGATGGGTTTTCACATGAGCGCGCACGCCATCATGATGGTGATTCTGGGCGGCATGGGTAACTTTGCCGGTGCGATCGTGGGTGCCTTTGCCTTTGAATACCTGCTTCATGTATTCAAGGATCTGCCGACAGTGGGCAGCGTCAATCTGGGCAAGCACTGGCAACTCTGGATGGGTCTTTTTATCGTGCTCCTCATCAGCTTGGCGCCGCGCGGGATCATGGGCCTGGCCGAAAAGTATCTGGTGCGCAAAAAGGACCTCCCATGAGTGAAGTTCTGCTCAGCGCCAAAAATTTGACCAAACGTTTTGGTGGTTTGGCTGCTGTCAATCAGGTGTCAATAGATTTGCTACGCAACCATATCCACGCCGTCATCGGTCCCAACGGTGCTGGCAAGTCCACACTGGCCAATCTCTTGTCTGGCGACCTGCCCCTTACATCCGGTTCGGTCATGCTAGGGCAGACAGACGTTACAGGGTGGAGCCCGGACAAAATTTCCGGCCAGGGGCTGGGCCGCAGCTACCAGAAGACCAATATTTTCCTGCCGTTTACCGTTTGGGAAAACGTCCGCCTGGCCGCGCAGTCACGCCAGCCAGCCGCCACGCGCTGGCTTAGCAGAGCCACGCATTTTGCTGCGATCAACAACCGTGCCGACAAGGCGCTGGAACTGTCCGGCTTGCAGAGCCGCAAGAAAGACGTGGCGGGCACCATCAGCCATGGCGAGCAGCGCCAGCTCGAAATTGCCATGACACTGGCAACCGAACCGCAGGTCCTGTTGCTGGATGAGCCACTGGCCGGTATGGGCGTGGCGGAAGCCGAGCGCATGGTAGCGCTGCTGCAAAGCATCAAAAAAGACCACGGTATCTTGCTGGTCGAGCATGACATGGATGCGGTTTTTACTCTTGCAGACCGGCTGACGGTGATGGTCAATGGCCAGGTGATTGCCAGCGGCACGCCGGCTGAGGTTCGCGCCGACGCTACCGTGCAGGCAGCCTATCTGGGGGAGCATGAATGACAGAGCTCCTCATCAACGCCAAGGGCTTGCAAACCTATTACGGTGCCAGCCACATTTTGCGCGGCATCGATTTTCAGGTCGCGCGCGGCGAGACAATCGGCCTGATGGGTCGCAATGGCATGGGCAAGAGCACGCTGCTTAAAAGCATCATGGGGCTGGTCAAACCCCGTGGCGGATCGATCGAAATTGCCGGCAAACCCATGATGGGTCGTGCGCCGTATGAAGTCGCGCAGCTGGGCATGGCCTATGTGCCTGAAGGCCGCGGTATTTTTGGGAACCTGAGCGTGACGGAAAACCTCAAGATGGCAGCGCGCGCCGGAACCCGCGGGCAGCGCGACTGGACCTACGACCGCGTGCTTGAGACTTTTCCCCGCCTGCAAGAGCGCCTCAAGCATGGTGGGCAGCAACTGAGCGGCGGCGAGCAGCAGATGCTGACGATAGGCCGCGCGCTGATGACCAATCCCGACGTGCTGATTCTGGATGAAGCGACAGAGGGCCTGGCACCGCTGATTGCCAAAGACATCTGGCGCATTTGCCGGGTGATTCGTGACAGCGGCATCAGCAGTGTCATCGTCGACAAGAACTGGAAGCACGTGACCCAGATCACCGACCGCAATGTGATTCTGGTCAAGGGCGAAGTGGTGTTCGAAGGCAGCTCGCCGGCGCTGCACGCCAGCCCTGAGCTGCTGCAACAATATTTAGGGGTTTAGGTGGCAACGCCACCTGCCAGACAACCTACTGGCAATTGAGCTGGACAAATTGAACGGCCATCGCCAAGCGAGATTCAGGAAACAGTCATGCGCACCCAGGTTGCCATCATTGGCGCAGGCCCGGCAGGTCTTTTACTCGGCGCGCTGCTGCACAAGGCAGGCATAGACGCAGTCATCATCGAGCGGCAGAGTGGCGACTACGTGCTCGGCCGGATTCGCGCCGGCATTCTTGAGCAAGGCACGGTGGACATGCTGCAAGAAGTCGGCGCCGGCGCCCGCCTGCAGGCCGAAGGCACGCCCCATCACTCGATTGAGCTGGTGTTTAAAAATCAGCGTCACGCGATTGACGTGTACGGCCTGACCGGCGGCAAGCTTGTCACGGCCTATGGTCAGACCGAGGTCACACGTGATCTGATGGCCGCACGCCAAGCCGCAGGGCTGACCACGGTCTACGAAGCGGGACAGGTCAGCATCCACGACTTTGACACGGCCAAGCCCAGCGTCCGTTACATCAAAGCTGGCCAGGCCTATAAGCTGGCCTGCGATTTCATTGCCGGTTGTGACGGTTTTCATGGCCTGTGCCGGGCCAGCGTCCCTAAAGCCTCACTATCTGAATTCGAGCGGGTCTATCCCTTTGGCTGGCTCGGCTTGCTGGCCGATGTGCCGCCGGTATCGCCACACGCGATTGTTTATGGCAACCACGAACGTGGCTTTTCGCTGTGTTCGATGCGAAGCCTGACGCGCAGCCGCTACTACCTGCAGTGCGACATGAGCGACAAGGTCGAGCAGTGGAGCGACGATAACTTTTGGGACGAACTGCGGCGCCGCCTGGACCCCGCGCTGGCCGAGCGTATCGTTACCGGGCCGTCGATTGAAAAAAGCATCGCGCCGCTCAGAAGCTTTGTGGCGGAGCCGATGCGCTTTGGCCGCCTATTTTTGGCTGGCGATGCGGCGCACATCGTGCCGCCCACAGGTGCCAAAGGCCTCAACCTCGCTGCATCGGATGTGAAATACCTATCCGACGCATTCGTTGGCTACTACCGCGACAAAACCGAAAAGGGAATCGACGGCTATTCCGAGCGCGCCCTGCGCCGGGTCTGGAAAGCCGAACGCTTTTCTTGGTCGCTGACATCCCTGATGCATCGCTTTCCGGACAGTGGTGGTTTTGGCCAGAAAATTCAGGAAGCCGAACTGGATTACCTGGTCACCTCCAGGGCCGCATCGACCGCGCTGGCCGAAAACTATGTCGGACTGCCGATGTAGCTGCACTTTCCATGAGCCTGACGAAGTAGCCATGCCACCTGCCAAATTGCCTACCGCACCAAAGATCTTGTCCCCGCTGAAGGGCGTTCGCATACTCAGCCTGGCGCTGAATTTGCCCGGCCCGGCCGCACTGATGCGCTGCCAGCAAATGGGGGCCAAGTGTGTGAAGCTGGAGCCTCCGGCAGGCGACCCGATGCGCGATTACAGTCCGTCGGCTGACGCCGATCTGAGCCGCGGCATCCGCCTTGTTACGGCTGATCTTAAAACCGCAATGGGACAGAAAATTCTGCAGCGTGAATTGGCCAAAGCCGACGTGTTGCTCACTTCTTTTCGGCCGTCGGCACTTATCAAACTGGGGTTAGGCTGGAAAGTCCTTCACAAACTATTTCCCAGGCTCAGCCATGTTGCCATCGTCGGCTACCCCGGCGAACGTGCAGAAGAACCGGGCCATGATCTGACCTACATGGCAGCTCATGACCTGATCACCGGGAACGATCTGCCGGCTACGCTCTATGCCGACATGGGCGGCGCCTTGATGGCGGTTGCGGCGGTGCTGCAGGCAGCCCTGCACCGGGCAGCTGGCGGCAAAGGTGTTTGCCTGGACGTAGCGCTGTCAGATTCGGCAGCCTGGCTGGCACTGCCCAGAACCTGGGGTCTGACCACACCGGGCGCCACCGTAGGCGGCGGCCACGCCGGCTACCGTGTGTATCCCTGCCGCGATGGGCGCGTGGCAGTGGCCGCGCTGGAGCCGCATTTTGCAGCGCGGCTATGCGAGGCAGCGGGCGTGCAAACTTTCAGTATGGCCAAGATGTTGACGCCGGCGATGCATCGCACCATCGCGGACTTCCTGCTGACCCAGACCCGCCGCAAGCTTGACCGACTGGCTAAAGCGCATGACATTCCGCTGCATACGCTACTAAAATAATAGCATGTGACGCACGTTATTATTGGGCTAAAGTGCCGTTTGAAGCTTGCATGGCGTTACCACCAATGCGGTCAACTTCTGGATGGATCTGTACATGATGAAATTCCTGCTTCGTCTGCTGATTGTGCTGTGTGGATTCGCATCGGCCGGCCACGCCGTCGCGCAGGATTACCCGACCAGGCCGATCCGCCTGGTGGTGCCTTACCCGCCCGGTGGCGGCAACGACACACTGGGCCGGCTGGTCGCGCAGCGGCTATCCACCGCCTTGGGCCAGCAGGTGATTGTCGAAAACAAGGCCGGAGCAGGCGGTAATTTGGGCACGGGAGAAGTGGCTCGCGCCAAGCCCGACGGCTACACCTTGACGCTGGGCTTCGTTGCCAACATGGCCATGACGCCGCACCTCGGAAAACTCAACTACGACCCCATCAAAGACTTCGCGCCTATTGGCATGGTGGCGCAGGGCTATCAGATTCTGGTGGTCAACCCGGCATTCCCCGCTAAAACGGTAGCCGAGCTGGTTTCGCTGGCCAAAGCCAAACCAGGCAGTCTGAACTACGCCTCCGGTGGCAATGGCTCTCCGCTGCATCTGGTGGCTGAACTCTTCAAGATTTCTGCTGGAATCGACATGCAGCACATTCCCTACAAGGGCAGTTCGCCTGCAGCGGCTGCCGTCATCGCGGGCGATACGCAAATGGTGTTTGGCGGCGTGGTATCGAGCCTGCCATTCGTCAAATCTGGCCGACTTCGAGCGCTTGCGGTGACTTCGCCCAAACGCCTCGATGCGGCCCCTGACGTCCCGACGCTGGTCGAATTAGGTTACCCGGGCGTCGAAGCCAGCTCCTGGTATGGCCTGTTCGCGCCGGCGGGAACGCCTGCCGCCATCGTTGATCGCCTCAACAAGGAATTGGTGACGCTGGGCAAAAATTCGGAACACCGGGAGCAGTTGTTCAAGCAAGGTCAGGAAGCGGTGTACAGCACACCCGAAGAACTCGCCACTTACGTGAAAGCCGAGTCCGCCAAATGGGCCCGCGTCATCAAGACTGCCAAAATTGAGGCTGACTGACTTGCTCAATCCCCTACCCCTGACGCTCGCGCTCGGCGCCTATGACCACACACGTGATGTGACCGACGGCACCGTCAGAGTCGAAGGCGTGCAGCTGCGCACGCTGGACCTGCCGATCGAAGAAATCTTTTACCGCTTCACCTTGCACCGCGAATGGGACATTTCGGAAATGTCGATGGGCAAATACATTGCGCTGCGCTCGCAGGGCGACACCTCTGTGATGGCCTTGCCGGTGTTTATTTCCCGCGCCTTTCGCCACTCGATGTTCTATGTATGCGAAGGCGGAGCCATCCAGCGCCCGGAAGACTTGCAGGGCAAGCGTATCGGCATTCCCGAGTGGGCGCAGACGGCCGGCATTTACGGTCGCGGTTACCTCAGTGACTATGTCGGGGTTAAGCTCTCCAGCATCCAGTGGATACAGGCGGGCGTCAACGAACCCGGCCGCAAGGAAAAGGTCAAACTCAAGCTGCCTGACGGGATTGATTACCGCAATGTGCCGGACCACAGCCTGAACCACATGCTGCTGAGCGGCGAGCTGGACGCTATCATGTCTGCCCGTCCGCCCGCAGCGATGGGGCGCGGCATCGTGCGGCTGATGCCCAATTCACAGGCACTGGAAGAGCAGTATTTCAAGGACACAACGATCTTCCCGATCATGCATTCGCTGGTTTTGAAAAGCGCTGTGCTGGACGCCCACCCTTGGGTTGGCATGAACCTGGTCAAGGCGTTTGCAGATGCTAAGGCGCGCTCGGTCGAGCGCCTGTCAGACATTACCGCTTCGCATGCGCCGCTGGCCTGGATGGAAAGCTACACCGCTCGCCTGCGCAGCATCTTCGGAGATGATTTCTTTCCCTACGGAATCGGACCGGAGCGTGGCGGCGCCATTAATCGCGCCACGCTCAGCGCATTTTTGAAGTTCGGGTTCGACCAGGGCGTATGCCCCCGCCTGCTGGACGTGGAAGAGCTTTTTCCCCAGCAGGTACTCGCGTCATACAAGGTCTGAAGTAAACCCGGAATTGCTATACATTACATAGCATCAAAACTGCATAATGATTGGGTTAACGACCTTTTTTAAGGCGCGATGTCACCTTGCCTGTGCCGTGGTCACGCGGCGGCAGGCCAATGTGCTGGGTGAGGATGCGGCCTTTCACCGGCGTCGCCGGTTTCAAAGCCACGGTCGTCGAATTCTTGCGCCGCGCGCTGCTGT
>JANOLL010000482.1:0-5071 GCA_031419775.1 Polaromonas sp.
ATCGCCATCAGTCTGCAGAAGTAAGTCCTGGCGGCGCACGCCGCCTGCGTCTCATCAAAGTCTTGTCGGGGAGGTCAGTGTCAACGCTGACTTCCCCATTTTTTTGCCTGACCTGAATGCTGACTCACCTCAACAAAGGAGCCAAGGCGAACGCTCAGCCGGGCCTGGCAAATGAATTTCAACCTGGCAGTCAGCACTTTCGAGCCGACTGCCTGGCCACCGGGCTAATATTGGGGAATCCATAGGACACCCCATGACCGTCATCACCCACATCGAAGAGTTGCGCGTACTGGCCAAAAAGCGGGTTCCCCGCATGTTTTACGACTATGCCGATTCCGGCTCATGGACCGAGGGGACTTACCGGTCCAATGAAGCAGACTTTCAAAAAATCTTGCTGCGCCAACGGGTTGCTTTCAACATGGAAGGCCGGACCACGCGCACCACCATGCTCGGTCAGGACGTAGCCATGCCCGTCGCGATTGCGCCTACCGGCATGATGGGCATGCAGCACGCCGACGGGGAAATTCTGGCAGCCCGCGCCGCTAAAAATTTCGGTATACCGTTCACGCTGTCGACCATGAGCATCGCGTCCCTCGAAGATGTGGCCGAGCAAACCGGGCGGCATCCGTTCTGGTTTCAGCTCTACCTGATGCGGGACCGGGAGTTTTCCGGGCGCCTGATTGACCGCGCGAAGGCAGCTGGCTGCTCCGCGCTGGTTCTGACGCTTGATCTGCAAATTCTTGGGCAACGCCACAAGGACATTCGCAATGGCCTGTCGACGCCCCCCAAACCCACCTTGACCAACATCATTAACCTCATGACCAAGCCGCGCTGGTGCCTGGGCATGCTGGGCACCCAGCGCCGCCAGTTTGGCAACATCTATGGTCACGTCAAGGGCGTCGACAACATGGGTTCGCTGTCCGAATGGACGGCTGGTCAGTTTGATCCCACCCTCTCGTGGGACGACGTGCAATGGGTCAAAAACCGCTGGGGTGGCAAGCTTATACTCAAAGGCATTCAGGACGCCGAAGACGCCCAGTTGGCCGTCAATTCCGGTGCCGACGCGCTAATTGTTTCCAACCACGGCGGGCGCCAGCTGGACGGCGCGCCATCGTCCATCACAGCCTTGCCCGCCATCGTCGATGCGGTGGGCAGCAAGATCGAAGTCCACATGGACGGCGGTATCCGCTCGGGACAAGACGTGCTCAAGGCCATCGCGCTGGGAGCCAAAGGCACCTACATTGGTCGCGCCATGCTGTATGCACTGGGCGCTTTGGGCGAGGAAGGTGCCATCAAGGCGCTCCAGATCATTCATAAGGAACTGGATCTGACTATGGCTTTTTGCGGCCGCACAGACATCCGGACAGTAGACAAGAGCATTCTGCTTCCGGGTACGTTTTAACAAGCCTCAACGCTTGATAAAGGCCAGCAAGTCCCTGGTCAGGCGGTCTTTGTCGGTCACGAACAGCCCGTGTGGGGCATCGTCGTATTCGATCAAAGTGGAGTTGGCGATTCCCCTGGCGGCAGCGCGGCCCGACGCGTCAATCGGTACGGTTTTGTCATCCGTACCGTGAATCACCAGGGTCGGCACCAAGAAAGAGGCCAGATCGCCGCGGAAGTCGGTGCTGGCAAACGACTGGGCACAAGCCAGCGTGGCTTTCAAGCTGGCCTGCATCGCAATGCTGCGGGCCCATTCCAACACCTCTTCACTGACCGGGCTGGACAACATGCCGACGCCAAAAAAGGCCTCAAAGAAGTTGCTGAAAAATCGGGCCCTGTCCTCTTTCATGCTTTTAGCCATACCTTCAAACACCGACAGCTCGGTGCCCTCGGCGTTATCAACAGTCTTGAGCATGTAAGGCACGACGGAAGACACCAGCACCGCTTTGGACACCGCTTTGCCACCGTGACGCGACATGTAGCGCGCCACCTCGCCTCCTCCCATGGAAAAACCGATCAAGATCGTATCCTGGGAACCGGTTTGTTCAATCACCGCTGCCAAATCATCGGTCAGGGTGTCGTAGTCATAGCCGGTCCAGGGCTGAGAAGAGCGCCCAAAGCCGCGCCTGTCGTAGGAAATAGCACGAAAGCCGGCCTCTGCAATCGCCATCGCTTGGTCATCCCAACTGTCGGACGACAGCGGCCAGCCATGCAACAGAATCACAGGGCGGCCGCAGCCCCAATCCTTGACGTAGAGCTTTGTGTTGTCGGCGGTGGTGATGAAGTTCATGGCGAGCAATCTAAGTGGGTGAAAAAGTGGATGAAAGCTTGAGTGTTTGCCGGCGCTCACCGGTCTTGCATCGGTCAAACCGCGCAATACACGTAAGCGCTGGCTGACGGATCCCGCGATGGCAAGTCAGAGGCCAGAGGCGCTATGCTTTCCGGGTGAACGACTTTTGTACTTCCTCGCGGCAGCTCCCGCGCCGCATTGCCCATCTCGACATGGACGCCTTTTTTGCGTCGGTGGAGTTGCTGCGCTATCCCCAGCTCAAGGGCTTGCCAGTGGTGATCGGGGGCGGCCGGCGTCGGGCTGACGATGCCCTGCTGGCCGCCCATGGCGCGCGCGACCTGCGCTTCATTCCCGTCACCGCGTTTCCACTGCTCAAGGATTACGTGGGTCGCGGCGTCATCACCACAGCCAGCTATGCAGCGCGACAGTTTGGTGTGGGCTCTGCCATGGGCATGATGAAGGCTGCCAAGCTTTGCCCACAGGCGATTGTTTTACCGGTGGATTTTGAAGAAATACGCCGCTGCTCTCAGCTGTTCAAGCACACTATCGTCGAGATCGCACCAGTGATGGAAGACCGTGGGGTCGATGAGGTGTATATCGACTTCACCCATGTTCCGGGCGGCCAGCGCGACGGTGGCAGGGTATTGGCGCGGCTGATTCAGAAAGCTATTTTTCAGGCCACCGGGCTGACCTGCTCCATCGGCGTGGCGCCCAACAAGCTACTGGCGAAAATGGCGAGCGAATTCAACAAACCCAACGGTATTTCCATCGTGCACGAGAGCGATCTGCAAACCTTGATCTGGCCGCTCAAGTGCCGCAAGATCAACGGCATCGGCCCGAAGGCAGACGCCAGACTGGCCAAATTAGAGATTCATACCATTGGGGAGCTGGCAGCGATGGAGCCAGCCAAGCTGGTGACCCATTTTGGCAAGGCCACGGGCAGCTGGATGCACGCAGCGGCATGGGGCCGCGATGACCGTCCGGTCGTCACAGAAAGCGAGCCGGTCAGTCTGAGCCGCGAAACTACATTCGAGAAGGACCTGCATGCCGTGCGGGACAAGGCAGCCCTCGCCTCAATTTTCACCGAGCTGTGCCTCAAATTAGGCAGCGATCTGCAGCGCAAAGGCTATGTCGCCAAGACCATTGGCATCAAGCTGCGCTATGCGGACTTCAAAATTGCAACGCGCGACCACACCGCAGACGGCTACACCGCCGACAGCCAGACCATTCGTCACCTGGCAGGCCAATGCCTGAAGCGGGTGCCACTGGATAAAAAGCTGCGCTTGCTGGGTGTGCGAGCCGCGACACTGGTACGGGCTGATGAATGCATTCAAACCTTTAGCCGGTCACCCAAGGACGCCGTCAATGTATCAAAAATGCCTGACGCACATAATCTACGAACACAATCTGCTCCTTTATCAATAGCAAATCTATTACCCAATGAACAAACTACGGCTTTGGACCAACTTTTTTAGGGGGTCTGTTGTCTTGAATCTAAACATTAAAATTTGCCGTAAAGCTTGTGTCGGGTAAACCGTCGCTGATAATTTGGACCGCATCTTTAATGTACGAACTGATCACCACCATGAAAAAAACCCTGCTCGTTGCCGCCATGTCGACTCTTTGCACTTGGGCCAGCGCGGGCAACCTGGTGGTGTCTGTGATCGACAAGGATGGCAAACCCGTGCAGGACGCGGTGGTGGTGATCCTTCCAGCCAACAAGACGGTTTTGCCCAAGGCTTCTTTGCCAACCCAGACCACTGTGGTGCAGGAAAAGATGCAGTTCGTCCCTGCGGTGTCATTGGTGGCAGTCGGTTCAAAAATCACCTTTATCAACAACGACCCCTGGGATCATCACGTGCGAAGCTCCGCTGCGGGCCTGGGACAGTTCAATGCCACCAACGCCGGTTTTGAACTGCGACTGGAAGGCAAAGCAGAAGGTAAGCCGGGCAAATCGAGCGACGTCATGCTAGACAAGGCTGGCGTATTGGGTTCAACACTGCTGGGCTGCTATCTCCATGGATCCATGCGCGGCTATGTGTATGCCAGCGAGTCACCCTGGGCTGCCAAAACCAGCGTCGAAGGCGTGGCTACTTTTGAAGGACTACCCGATGGGGCGGCTCAAATCAAGGTTTGGCAGTCCGAGCAACTGGTGGATGTGCCCGCGCAGTCGGCCACCATTGGCAACACACTCGCAAAAAATGTGGTGCAGCTGACGGTCGTGCCGCGCAAGCGCCGGACTTGAACTCCAGAACTATTGGCGTCTGTCTGACGCCGTAACTGCCAGGGCAGCGTTGACAACGCGACTGTCCAAACCTAAAGTAAAACCTCATTCGTGAGGTTTTGTTTTATGTCAGAGCGCGACACCCACCAGCCCGATGACTCTGCCAGCCCCCTGATGCGCCGCCCGCTGTCGCTGAAGGAGTTGCAGCGCATCAAAAACTGGCATGCGGTTTCGCGCGGCGCGCATCCCATGGAAAGTGCATTGTGGGAGGCTGTGATGACCGCCTGGGTAATGGGCTGGATCGCTTGGTTACCCGCTTTAATTTTGGAGGCTGTCTGGGCCTATCCTTTCTGCATGATGGGCGCGCTGACACCGCAAGTCTATGTGCAGCTACGCGCCAACGCCCACCGGCGCGGCAAATTGCGCTGCGAGTGGCTGGGCTTGCTTGCCTGAGCCGGCAAATCAACAACCTTCCAAATAAAAAAACCCACCGGTTCGCCAAAGCGAAGCGGTGGGTTTTTAGGTTCAGTTCAAGCTTGTTTTAAAAGCTTAGTTCACCGGCCTTGGATCTTCAGAGTCGTCCATAGCCAGGGTTAAACCATTGATGTCCACTGGTT
>JANOLL010000483.1:0-1737 GCA_031419775.1 Polaromonas sp.
CCAGCTGGTCCGGTGCACAGTATTGGCGAGGCTTTGACCCATCCCCAAACTCTGGCGCGCGGGATGGTCGTTGATCTGGTGCATCCGCAGGCTGGTCCTACCAAAGCCATAGGTTGCCCCATTCATTTTTCCAGGACACCGACCCAGATCAACCGTCCAGCACCGATGTTGGGCGAGCACACGCGTGAACTGCTCCGGCAATACCGCTACAGCGACGCCGAGATTGACGCACTGGTTGCGCTTGGGGCGGTGGAAGAAGCTGCCTGAGTCTGGAAGGTCCGACCGATGCAGCAGGGATAGCCCCGTTCGCGAAATTGTGCCGGAAATGCAACATATGCAAGCCTAGATGGCAGCCGGATAAGAGACACTATCGACTGTGTTGCAAAACCTGGGATAGTTGCATGCCTTTTTATCGAAACGCCGTCTCCGCATTCATTGGCTGCTTTTGCGCACTCACCACGGCCTCTAGCCTGGCTCAAAAAGCCTGGGTGGTAGGGCAGTCCGCACCGCTTAGCGGCAGCAACGCCAGTTTCGGCCGCGACATTCGCGACGGGGCCGCAGCCTATTTCAAGGCCGTCAATGCCGCTGGCGGGGTCGGCGGCCTGCCGATTGAGCTGGTGTCCATGGATGACAAGAACGACCGGAAAATTGCGGGCGCCAACACGCAGAAATTACTTGAATCCGACGGTGCTGTGGCCCTCTTTGGTTACGCGTCAGCCACCTTGAGCCTGGATGCCATGCCGCAAGCCGAAAAGGCAGGCGTCTTGTTTTTTGCGCCGTTTTCAGGCGCCGACCCAGTGCGAAAACCCAGCCCGGTGGTGTACACGCTTCGAGCTTCCTACGGCGACGAGCTCGAAAAAATGCTTGCCTTCTGGACTGGCTTGGGTATCAAGCAAGTGGTCGTGGTGCATTATGACGATGAGGTGGGCAAGCAGAATCTGGCAGTGGTGAAGGGCTATCTTGCCAAGCAGGGCAAGACGCCTGCCGCTTTCCCATTGCAGCGTAACGCCAAGCTGGATGCCTCCCAGATAGCGGAGTTGCTCAAGCTTAAACCGGATGTGATCATCAACACCGTGTTGTCTGGACCCGCTGCTGAGATCAGCAGGCAACTGGTTGCCAAAGGTACTTTTGTTCCCATGTCTAGCCTGTCGTTCATCGGTGCTCAGCAATTTATTGATGCGGCGGGCGAAGCGGGCGCTGGCGTCTCGATTGCCCAGGTGGTTCCGAATCCCGCCTCGCAGGTGCCGGTCGTGCAGGAGTGCGCGAAGGCCCTCAAGAACGCTGGCATCACCCAGGCCATGAACAGCGCACACCTTGAAGCCTGTGTTGGCGCCAAAGTATTGACCGAAGCCATGCGGCGCAGCAAAAAGGCCGGTGACCCCAAAGCCCTGCTGGCCTCAATGAAGTCTCTGGGCACCTACGATGTCGGTGGGTTTTCCGTTTCTTATGGACCCAATCAGAACCATGGCAGCAAGTATGTTGAGCTTGGCATGGTGACGCGCGACCGCAAATTGCGCAACTGATCCCGACTGATTCCAGCTGGTCCCGCAAAGTGCGCGCCAGCGTGCTTGGACGGTGTACCAAGATTTAGCGCTGCCCTCGGCCCATGCGTCGGCCCATTCAATCCACAGGACCTTGGAAATACGGGATTGCATTGCGCGCAGACTGCGGCGACGATAGGGGGCTAAAAAGGAGACAAGCATGCACAAACTGTTTGGTGGCCAGCCCCGGCGTTTC
>JANOLL010000484.1:0-4296 GCA_031419775.1 Polaromonas sp.
TGAACTGCTGCGGCTTGGCATGCTCGTCCACCAGTTTCCAGTCTTTGGCCCGGTCTGCGCGAACACCTTCTGAAGTGGTACAAAAAATGTCGGCGAGGTCGCGCCGCACCTTGCGCTTGTCGGTCACGCGGGTCAGACCACCGGTACCGGGCAGAACGCCGAGCAGCGGAACCTCGGGCAAGCTGACAGTTGAGGAGCGGTCGTCCACCATGATGATGCGGTCGCAGGCCAGAGCCAGTTCATACCCACCGCCGGCGCAAGCGCCCGTTACAGCGGCAATCGACTTGAGGCCATCATGGCGGGATGAATCTTCGAGCCCATTGCGGGTCTCGTTGGTGAACTTGCAAAAATTGACTTTCCAGCCATGAGTCGACAATCCCAACATGTAAATGTTGGCCCCCGAACACCAGATTTTTTCCTTGCCGCTTTCAAACACTACAACCTTGACCGATGGCGTTTCAAACCGGATGCGGTTGATCGCGTCGTGAAGTTCGATATCTACCCCCAGGTCATAGCTGTTGAGCTTGAGCTTGTAGCCAGGTTTGATACCGCCGTCTTCATTGATGTCGAGCTTGAGGCGGGCGACCTCGCCCTCTACGCTGAGTGTCCAGTGCTGATACTTGCTGGGGTGCGTGGCAAAGCTCACCATCTCGCGCTCCTGGCCGTCAATGGTCTGCTTGAACAGCAGCGGTTCGGTCATGGCACTCATGTTGTCTCCTGGGTTGTTGTTGTCGGCATCACGGCTCTTATGAGGTCGGCGAAGGTCTGCCGCTGGGTTCTTGCCGCAGTATCCACCACAGCGTCCGCGCGGGCATACAGCGCTTCCCGGCTTGACAAAATCCGCCGGAGGTCTTCCATGGCTTCGCCCGTCACGCCCCGCGTGGCATCAAAGGGGCGCATGTCGCCCTGGGCCACCACGCGCGCCATGTGCTCTTCGGGGCTGGCCTTGAGCCACACACAGTAAAAACGGCTTTGCAGCAGCTCAAAGGTTTCACGTTCGCTGACAATGCTGCCGCCTGTGGTCATGACAACGCCGTCAGCGTGGTCCTCAGCGATACGGAACAGTGCGCGCCGTTCGTAGCGACGGTAGCCGGCCTGCCCGTGCAACAGCAAAATTTCATTCATGCTGGTCCCAGCTTCGCGTTCGATCTCGCGGTCTAACTCGATGAAGGGCACAGCGCGCTCCAGCGCCAGTTGAGCCCCCAGAGTTGATTTACCCGCCCCGCGCAAGCCAATCAGTGCGACGCGCTGCTCCCGGCCGCTGGCGTCTCCGAGGCCGAAGGTACTGCCCAGCAAGCCATACGCCTGATCGAGTTGTGCATCGTCCAGCCTGGAGAGCAAGGCCTGGGCCCGGACCAGCGCCGGACGGGGAGCGTCCTGTAGCAGTTCGAGAATCGAGATATTCAGAGCCTGTGCCGCGGCCTCCAGCGAATTAATAGAAACATTGCCTTTGCCGGATTCCACGTCAGCTAGAAAACGTTCGCTCAAACCTGAATCCTCAGCCAGCGCCTTGCGCGTCATGCCCCGACGGGCCCGCCACGCGCGCACGCGCTGCCCTAATTCGATCAGCGTGGCTCTGGATTCCCGGTCCGACAAAACTGGCATGACTTGTTGTTGACTCTGGCTAAAAATGCGACCTTATCCCCGATACTGCGACAGCGCCAGACTTGCAGAGCTCAACTTGCGCCAGGGCCGTGACTTGCAGTATACTGCTTGCACGTGATCTGTCAAGCAGTTTATTGCATCTTTTACGGAGATTCCCGATGAAGCTCAGAATTCTGGTCGGCACCATGACCAGCACGGCCGACTACGTTGCGCAGGCCATTCAGATGGATTGCGCCGATCTGGTCAGTGACATCGAGGTGGAACTGATGGACAGTCTCGACATGAAGGTCTTCGACGAGGATCATGCCAAAGATGCACTATATCTCATATGTACCTCCACTTATGGGCAGGGCGATGTACCGGACAACGCTCGCGCCCTGTACGAGTCCATGGCTGCACAGCCTCAGTTTCTGGGCCACATCCGCTATGGCGTGATTGCGCTCGGTGATAGAACTTATCAGCAGACCTTTTGCTTTGGCGGCAAAAAATTTGACGAGCGACTGCAAGACCTGGGTGCGCAGCGAATCGGTGAGGTTTGGCTACACGATGCCAGCACCGGCACCATGCCCGAAACCGAAGGCACACAATGGTGCCGGGAATGGCTCGCAGCAGCCTTGCCAGCGCTGAAGGCAGCATCCGGCAATCCGGCGGCAGCGTGAATCAGACTGCCCTGACTTCATAAATAAAAGTGCATCAGCCAGCGTCTGCTGGTCGTTTTCAGCTATACAAATAAGAGCGTTGAATCAATAGACCAACGGAGACAAGCATGCAATCCAGCCGCGCCGACCACTCGGTCAGTCCACCCCGGGTCGACATTCCACGTGACTACAATGCGGCGCACGATCTGCTGACTCGCAACGCCCAGCGCACGGACAAGGTGGCCTTTATTGACGCCAGCAGCGGCGATCAATTGACCTATGGCCAACTTGCCAGCCGCGCCCATCAGTTTGCCAATGCGCTGCGGGCCAATGGCTTCACGCCTGAGAGCCGGCTGATGGTGGCTATGCTGGATACCCCCGATTGGCCCGTCGTATTTCTGGGCTCCATTCTGGCGGGCGTGATTCCGGTGGCGGCCAACACGCTTTTGACCACGACGGATTTTGAGTTCATGCTGCGCGACTCGCGCGCCCGTGGCCTGGTCGTCTCCAGTGCGATTTTGGAAACCTTTGCGCCCCTGCTCGAAAAAATCGACAGCTTGCAGACCGTGATCGTGGCCGGAGCGCCCGAATCAGCAGCCCACACCTCGCTAGCCCAATTCACACAGGTGCATTCAGCTACAAAAACGGTAGCAGATACGTGCGCCGACGACGCCTGTTTCTGGCTCTATTCGAGTGGCTCGACGGGAACCCCCAAGGGCACGGTACACCTGCACAGCCACCTGATCCAAACGGCCGAGCTTTATGGCCGCGGGGTGCTGGGAATCGTGGAATCCGATGTGGTCTATTCCGCCGCCAAACTGTTCTTTGCCTACGGGCTCGGTAATGCCCTGACTTTTCCCCTCAGCGTGGGCGCAACCGCCATCCTGCATCCCGCGCGCCCCACTCCCGCCGGTGTGTTTGACGTTCTCAAAAAGTACCAACCGACACTTTTTTACGGTGTGCCAACGCTGTACGCCGCTCTGTTGGCCGACCCCGGCAGACCGGACAAACAGCAACTCCGCCTGCGCCTGTGCACCAGCGCTGGCGAAGCACTGCCGGCCGAGATTGGCAAAAAATGGTCGGCCGCCTACGGCTGCGACATTCTTGACGGCATTGGCTCAACCGAGATGCTGCACATTTTCTTGAGTAACCGCCCTGGCGCTGTGCGCTATGGCACCACCGGTCAGGCGGTTCCGGGTTATGCGCTGCGGGTTGTGGGGGACGACGGCAGAGAATGCGCCACAGGAGAGATCGGCGAATTACAGATCAGCGGACCCAGCGCTGCCTTGATGTACTGGAACAACCGCAGCAAGACAAAAAGTACTTTTGCCGGGGAATGGACCAAAAGCGGCGACAAATACACCCGTGACGCCGAGGGCTACTACACCTATGGCGGTCGCAGCGATGACATGCTCAAAGTCGGTGGCATTTACGTTTCACCGTTTGAAGTGGAAGCCTGCCTAATGACCCATGTTGCGGTGCTCGAGGTGGCTGTGATTGGGTCGCCCGACGCGGATGGCTTGATCAAACCTAGAGCCTATGTGGTGCTGAAAAGCGGACAAAGTGCCAGCGTTGAGGTACTGCGGGCACATGTCAAGCACCATCTGGCACCCTACAAAACGCCGCGATGGATTGAATTTGTGCAGGAGTTGCCCAAAACCGCCACCGGGAAAATCCAGCGTTTCAAGTTGCGCCAGCTCGGCTGAGTCAGGCTGCGGTGCCGAACCTGGCACTGGCGGATCAGACCATCCCCAGCGTCCGGGGTTTTACACTAGGCGCTGATTCAACATCCGCCCTTACCATCGAGATGTTTTAATGCTTGCCTCAACAAGGAGTTTTTGATGTCATCACGCCGCTTACTGCTGACCCGCAGCGCTGCCCTGGTCGGGGCCGCTTCCACTGGCCTGTTATTGCCTGAAATGGTTCGCGCTCAATCGGGCAAGGTGCGCGTTGGCTTCATGCTGCCCTACACCGGCACCTTCGCCCAGCTGGGCGTCGCCATTGAAAACGGATTTCGTCTGGCCATCAATGAGCAAGGCGGCAAGCTTGGTGG
>JANOLL010000485.1:0-2260 GCA_031419775.1 Polaromonas sp.
TAAAAGCATGCCCAGCAGGGGCTCCAGCGACACATAGCGCGATAGGACGCGGGCAATGCAGATATCCAGTATGAATTCAAAAATGATGAGCTGTGCATAAAAAGACAGCGCAACCGATTCCGGCAGCAGGTAAGCGCATGCAAAAATCAGCATGAATATCAACAGACAAAATCTAAGAATGGGAGCAACAAGCAGACCTTCAGCGGGGTGTAAAACGAGTACAGAGATGCGATCCGCAAGATACGTCGCTTGATAAATATCCAGGTATCAGCAGAGCGTGCATGCCGATGCTCAGAGACTCCAGAAACTGTCATGACCATGACAAAACCCCTGATCACGAAAAAATATCCACGCCGGACGAACCGGTGGCCCAGTAATTATCGGCCCCCTGTCCGGCGATGTGGACTGAAACGGCATGCGTGATGAGCATCACCAACACCAGCATGGCCGCCACAAATCGGAGAATTTGAATCCCGACGAACTGCTGGGTTGCGGGCGGTATTTGGATAGGGTTCATAGCGCAGTCAGACGCTTGCTACGCGCATTTTCTGCGTCCGGAGTGCAAAAGTGGCTGGCAAGTGTGTGGGTTGCTGCAGAATCCGACTGGCGATGGCTTCCTGCACGGGACGCCGTGGACGCATCAGACCGCGCACCATACCGGCAGCATTGAAGCACCACGAGATTAGGGAATAGCAGGCTTTGGTCAGCGAGCGCTTGCGCCACGTCATTACCAACAAAGGTGCTACCAACAACACAAGAAAGCAAGCGATGCGTTCGGTCACAGTGAGGGACCAAAATGGCACGCTCACCAAAATCAGCCACCAACTGATAACCGCGACATACAGGCGCAATTCATGCAGCCCAAATACGCGGACAAGTCGGTCCTGGCCCCATGCCGCGCGGACCAGTTCACCAAGTCCCAGGATATATCCGCTGCGCCATCGGCGCATCAGCAGTTGATAGGGCGGTGCATCATGGCCAAAGTGATCGGCAACGTCAGTCGGCAAGCGCCAAAGCTCCCAGCGCAATGCAAGCAGTCTGGTTGCGAGATCCAGTTCTTCGTAGCTATGCAGATTGCGATCGGAAAAGTATCCAGCAGCCTCAATTGCGCTACGACGGTAAAGTCCACCACCATCGAGTCGATCAACTCGGCATGGCACGGAAGAACTCCAAATTCGGTGAGCCCGGGAAATGTATTCCAGGCTTTCAGTATTCTTCTCGACGATACGGCCGCCAACACCCGCAACAGTGGGTCGCTTCATCATGAAAGCCAATGCTTTAGGCAAAAAGCCGGCCAGCAACTGCATGTCTCCGTCAAGAATGTAGACAAACTCACCTCGAGAATGTTGGTAACCGAGTTGGGGGCCGACCCCGCAGCAGCGGTCATCGGGATAAGCGAGTTGCACAATCTGTATCGGGTAGGTTCGCGCCAATGCCACTGTCCTGTCGGTCGAGCAGGAGTCCGCAAGGATGACCTCACCGCCTACAACCGCAACCGCACGCAAGGCACTTTCAACCGTGTCACAAATGCGCTGTTCCTCGTTGAGCGCCTTGATGATGATGGACACGCGGCACTCAGAGACCGCTGAAGCAGGCCTGAGGATCGGACTGCCGTGGAGTGCATTCATGACTCCACTCCCGCATGGTAGATGTCGACCACCTGAGCGGTTCTACGAACGCGCCAGCGTTGCCAATCTTTGACCATCCTTCCCGGAAAGAAGCACACCATGGCAGCCGATAGCCACCATCGCCGAGTGTTCATGGCTTGCCGGCCCTGAAACAACCACTTCCAGGCCTCCGCACGCCGACCCGACGCAATCGCATACCTGGCTAAGGTCACTTCGAATTGGGCCACCATAGCCAAAGCAGATTTGCACTGCTCGGCAGTCATGGCGTCGGACAGAGCGCGCGCGCGCATACGCTCAAGGAAAGGGGGGACTTCAAGCGGCAGGTGATGCGAGGTCAAACTGCCTTTGACATCGGTCCGATAGGCAACCAGTGGCGCGCGCGCCAGCGCAATGGTTGAGCACTCCGAAAGCCGAAACCAGAGGTCCAAGTCCTCCCCGCTGGATTCGCCTACTGCAAAACAGGGCTGCATTTTCTGAAGCAGCGCGGTACGCACCGTCATAGCACTGGTAAACAGCGAAGGGCCGGACATCCAACGCTCAGGTAGGTCTGTGATGCGCTCTACCTGCAATAAATTCTCAGGTAGCTTCCAGCGCGGGGGCCACGTTCCACCCGAGTCTGGAAAGGAAACGAA
>JANOLL010000486.1:0-1573 GCA_031419775.1 Polaromonas sp.
AGCCCGACAGGAATTGCGCGGCGAACGTACCGGCATCCGCTATGCCATCGGCACGCGTGTCAGGGTGCAGGTCAGTCGGGTCGATCTCGATGGCCGCAAGATCGACTTCCGCCTGGTGCACGAGGGTGAGGCGTTGCTGGCAGTGACCAACCGCGCCATGAAAGACAAGACCGGGGGCTTTCCCGGCGAGTTGCCGGATCAAGAGCGGGGCGCTTCACGAAGCTTAGGGGGCGCAGGTGGAGCAGCGGGCAAGGTGGGGGGAAAGCGCTCGGAACCGCGACAAAATTCTCGCTCGGGCGGGCGCGGCGCGGGCGCTGGTGTCAGTGCCTCCGGGCGCGCTGACAAAGGTTCGGGCAGATCGCCGGGGTCTCCCAATCGGGCTTCGACCGCAGCGGCTAAAAAATCAACCGGCTCATCACCCCTGCAGGCCGGTCGCAAGCAGGGCAAGAAACCTCGCCGCTAAATGAAGGACTGGGTTGATGTTTTCTTTTTCGGCTGAACCGTCATGCTGACCCGGATTCTGTCCTTTCTGCTCGAGACGATTTTCTTTGTGCTGATTGGCGCGGCCCTGCTGCGTGGCTGGATGAACTGGAATCGGGTGAACATGCGGGGGCAGCCTGGCACCTTCGTGATGGCGGTCACGGACTGGCTGGTCAAACCTCTGAGGCGCAGCTTGCCCAAGTCATGGGCGCAATCTCGGGTGGACTGGGCCAGCCTGCTGGCGGCGGCAGTGCTGGCATTGTTGTATGCGCTGGTGTGGCTGTTGCTGTTTGGCTTTGTGCTCGGCAGCGGCGGCGGAGCCGGGGGGGACCTGTCAGCATGGGTGTCGATGCTCCCTTTTGCCTTGAAAATGCTGGTGCGTGTGGCTTTGCAGACCATGATGATTCTGGTCTTTGGCTTTGCCATCTTGTCATGGGTGCAGCCGGGCTCATCGGCTTATGCGGTTTTGGGTCGTCTAACCGAACCACTGCTGGCGCCCCTGCGCCGGTTCATTCCAACGATTGGCGGTCTGGACCTCTCAGCGCTGGTGCTGATACTGATTCTGCAAATCAGCCTGATGGTGCTCGGATAAATCTGGCTTCCTACCGTCGGCGAGTACCGATGCGGTCAGCGCTTGACCAGGTTGATCTTTTGCCCACCTGTCGGCCTTGTTGCCATGCGCAAATACGGCGCTGCATGCAGCGTCAAACGCGCTCAGTCCGCCCGCCAGGTATGCCCCGACCATGCCGGCCAGCACATCACCGGTTCCGGCTGTTGCCAGCAGGGCGTTGCCGCTCGAGTTGATGCAAGGCGTCTGCCCCGGCTCAGCGATCACGCTGCCCGATCCCTTGAGAACCACCGCGCATTGAAAGCTGTCAGCCAGTTGCTGCGCGGCCATCAGCCGGTCGGCTTGCACGCAAGCGGTGTTAACGGCCAGCAGCCTTGCCGCTTCCAGCGGATGTGGAGTGAGTACGGTGAGATGTCCGCGCAGGTGCCGAGCTTTCAGTAAATGTTGAAGCGACGAGTCTTGGGCAATTGCGTTCAGTGCATCGGCATCGAGCACCAGTCGCTTAGTGGTGGACAGCACCCTGGC
>JANOLL010000487.1:0-2451 GCA_031419775.1 Polaromonas sp.
GGCCACCAGCCGCCAGTAGCGCTGATCCTGTGGCTTCAATTCGGCCAGACGGGCCGCGTCCCGAGCCGGGTCTGCTCGGTACTTGTCGAGCCGCGCGGTGATGGCCTTGAGGTATCGCGCAAAGTGCTGCAGTTGCCCATAAGGCGTAGCGGTCAGGAAGCGCTTGGGCACCAGGCGCTGCAACTGCTGGTTGGCATCCTGCACCGCCTCAGCCGCAAGCGTGGTGTCTTTGATCTTGCGCTGCGCCGCCACAAACTCCGTCAAAATTCCCGCTGCCAATCGGGCGACCTCACTGGCAATCAGGCTCAAGCGGCCCCGGCCATCCTCCACGCGTTGTTTGAATTCGGCCTCGGTGGTGGGCAGCGGTTCGAGCAAAAAAGCCCGGTCCAACGCGACCTCAATGATCTGGTCACGCAACTCTTCCAGCGTGCCGCCGCCCGAGTTGTCCGCTGCGCGGCCCACCATCATGTAAGCGGTGGCCATTTTTTGCAGGTCGGGCAGGTTTTTTTCCAGGTACTTGAGCGCGTCCTTGATCTGCAACGAAAATAGCCGCCGAAGCCCGGTGCGGTGTTTGTTGGCCGCCATATCGGGCTCGTCAAACACCTCGATCGTCACGGCATGCCCCAGGTCGATCAATGCCGGAAACCCAATCAGCGTTTGTTTACCCTTGCTGATTTCCATCAACTCCGGCAGCTCACCGAACGACCAGCTGGTGTAGCTTTCTGGCTGTTTAGGTGCTATCTTTTCAATAGCTAATTGGGCAGGAAATACCTGGGCTGAGGGCCGGTTTGAATCGGATTCCGATGTTTTGAGCTGCGCTGCAGGTGCCTTGGCCAGATTTTTCAAGCCCGCCAGTGCCTGGAATGCGCCGCGCGCCTGCGACCCCAACTCGCCCTTGAGCGCGCCCAGGTTGCGGCCGGTGCCCAGCTGGCGGCCGTGCTCGTCGAGCACACGAAAGTTCATGAACAGATGCGGCGGCAGCATGTCGAGCTTGAGGTCGCCGCGTTTGATGTCGACCGACGTCGCATCACGCACCCACTTGAGCACTGCGTCTGTCAGCGAGCCGCTGCCAAACATCTCGGGGGCGTTGAGCTGCTCGGCCATGCGTGTGGCGGTATCGGGCAGCGGCACCAGGCGCGAGCGCGGGCGCTGGTGCAGGGTTTTGATCAGCGCCTGAACCTTGTCCTTGAGCATGCCGGGTACCAGCCACTCACAGCGTTCCTCGTTGACCTGATTCAGCGCAAAGAGCGGCACATCTACTGTCACGCCATCCCTGGCGTCACCGGGTTCATGCAGGTAAGTCACCGCACAATCCACGCCGCCGAGCCGCAGCGTTTTGGGAAAGGCCAGCGTGGTGATGCCGGCGGCTTCATGGCGCATCAGCTCGTCTTGCGTCAATAGCAAGAGCTGCGGCTGCCGCCTGACTTCGATCTTGTACCAGGCCTCGCAGCTGGCACCGCTGCACACGTCTGGCGGAAGCTGCTGGTCGTAAAACGCGTAAATCAGCTCTTCATCGACCAGCACGTCTTGCCGGCGGGCCTTATGCTCCAGGGCCTGTATGCGCGCGATCATTTTTTCATTCGCGGTCAAAAATGGCAGCTTGGTGTCCCAGTTGCCAGCCACCAGCGCTTCGCGGATAAAGATTTCACGCGCGGCCACCGGGTCCACCCGGCTGAAGTTGACACGGCGGCCGTTATAGACTACCAGGCCATACAGCGTGGCCCGCTCCAGCGCGGTGACTTGGGCGGCCTTTTTCTCCCAGTGCGGGTCCAATAACTGCTTTTTCAGCAAATGCCCGGCCACCTGCTCTACCCACTGCGGCTCGATGTTGGCGATGCCCCGGCCAAACAGGCGAGTGGTCTCCACCAGCTCGGCCGCCACAATCCAGCGGCCCGGCTTCTTGCTGAGCTTGGCGCCTGGGTGGCGGTAAAACTTGATGCCGCGCGCGCCCAGGTACCAGTCTTCTTCCTCGTTTTTTTGCCCCAGGTTGCCGAGCAGGCCGCACAGCATGGACAAGTGAAGCTTTTCGTAGTTCGCGGGTGCACTGTTCATCACCCAGCCTTGTTCGCCAACGGTGGCGACCAGCTGAGAATGAATGTCGCGCCACTCGCGCACCCGGCGGATGTTGATGTAGTTCTCGCGCAGCAGGTTTTCATACTGGCGATTGGTCAGCTTGTGCACCGCATCGTGTCCGCCGCGAGAGTCACCCAACCACTTCCAGAGCTTCAGGTACCCGACGAACTCGCTTTTGTCGTCGTCAAATTTGGCATGCGCCTGGTCGGCCTGGGCCTGTTTGTCCATCGGCCGGTCGCGCACGTCCTGCACGCTCAGAGCGCTGGCAATCACCAGCACTTCTTCCAGCGCGCCTCGGTCTCTGGCCTCCAGAATCATGCGGCCCACGCGCGGGTCCAGCGGCAGCTTGGCGAGCGTGCGGCCCACCGGCGTTAATTC
>JANOLL010000488.1:0-10418 GCA_031419775.1 Polaromonas sp.
GCCTGCTTGTCGGCCACGTTTTGCAGGGGCACGTAGGTTCCCGTATCAAATTTTTCGCGATTTTGGTCGTGAATGACGGCGTGGCGGTGGGTAAAGGTTCCCCGTCCGCTGTCTTCGCCCGACAGGCGCACCGGGTAGCCACTGGCAACCAGGGATGCGAAGGCCATGTGTTCGCCCATGCCCCAGTCCACGGGAATATCGCCGCGGCCCATGGCGGCACGGTCGTCAAACACCTTTTTGACTAACTGGTGCGGCGTGACGCTGGCTGGAATGGTGGTGATTTTTTGGGCCAGCCGCTTCCACTCGGCCATGGGAATCGCGGTGTCACCCGCATCGGTCCACTTTTTGCCGAGATAGGGACTCCAATCCACCGCGTATTTGCTTTTGAAGTTGGTCAGAACCGGATCGAAAGTGCTCTTTCCGGCATCTAGCGCCGCACGCGTGGCCTTGACCATGTCGTCGCCCAGGGTGTCGCCCATACCTTGAGCCGACAGCTTGTCGGCATACAGCTTGCGAGTGCCAGGGTGCTGAGCGATCTTTTTGTACATCAGTGGCTGGGTGAGCGCGGGTGTATCTTGCTCGTTGTGTCCCAGTTTGCGGAAGCAAATGATGTCGACCACCACGTCTTTGTGAAACTCCATGCGGAAATCCAGCGCCAACTGGGTGGCCAGCACCACAGCTTCCGGGTCATCACCGTTGACGTGCAGCACAGGTGCTTCGATCATCTTGACCACGTCCGTGCAATACAGGGTAGAGCGGCTGTCCCGCGGATCACTAGTGGTAAAGCCAATCTGGTTATTGATCACGAGGTGCACGGTGCCGCCGGTGAAATACCCGCGCGTTTCGGCCAGTGCCAGCGTTTCCATCACCACGCCCTGCCCCGCAAACGCCGCATCGCCATGCACCAGCACCGGCAATACCTGCAGACCCTGCGGGTCTGCTCGACGGTCCATTCGCGCGCGCACCGAGCCCTCGACCACCGGATTGACGATTTCCAGATGTGACGGATTAAAGGCCAGGCTCAGGTGGACAGGGCCACCTGGCGTGGTCACATCGGAACTGAAACCCTGGTGGTATTTCACATCACCACTGGGAAGATCTTCTGGCGCCGTATGGTCAAACTCTGCAAACAGATCGGCTGGCACCTTACCCAGGGAGTTGACCAGAACATTCAGACGACCCCGATGGGCCATTCCAATCACAATCTCCTGAACACCCACCTCGCCCCCGCGCTGGATGAGCTCGTCCATGCTGGCGATAAAACTCTCACCCCCCTCAAGTGAAAAACGCTTTTGACCCACGTATTTGGTATGCAGAAAGCGCTCAAGACCCTCGGCGGCAGACAGGCGGTCAAGAATGTGGAGCTTTTTTTCCTTTGTGAAATTGGGCTTACTGCGAATTCCCTCCAGCTTCTGCTGCCACCAGCGCTTCTGGTTCTGGTCGGTCATGTACATGTACTCAGCGCCAATCGCGCCGCAGTAGGTCTCACGGAGTGCATTCATGAGCTCACGCAAGCTCATGGTTTCCTTGCCGAAGAAGGTGTTGCTCGTATTGAACACAGTCTCCTGGTCGGCATCGGTAAAGCCGTAAAAACTCGGCTCCAGCTCAGGAATTTTGTCGCGTTCTGCGCGTTTAAGTGGGTCCAGATCGGCCCATCGGGCGCCAACGTTGCGGTATGCGGCAATCAACTGCTGCGCGGCGGTACGTTTGCGTCCCAGTTCTGAATCTGCGCTGGCAACGACGACCTTTGTCTGACCCTGTTTGGCCCGCTCCGCAAATGCATTGATCACCGGCAGGTGCGGCACATCTTTGGTATCGCTGCCGTCGGAAGCCGGGACATTTTGCAGTGCGTCAAAATATTCGCGCCAGGAATCCGTCACGCTACCGGGATTAGCCAGGTAGTTTTCATACATCTCTTCAACATAAGGCGCGTTGCCGCCAAAGAGATAGGTATTGCCCTGGTAGGCGGAATAGACCGATGCATGCGCCGTCGATGGGCGTGCTGGCGACTGCGGGACTGAACTCATATGCGCTGACCTCCGTTTCCCTTTAGGAAACATTAGCTGACTACATCCGGATGTAGATGGTTGATTAACCTTCCGCGATCACGGCTGAACCGGGTAGCGGATGCGACTGTGGCAGGAAGGGCCTTCAGAATCTGTACGGATTGTGCCACCGAAAGAAGGCCCGGCAAACCTAGCAATGATCTGCGATGGCCAAATGTGATGTGCCCGACCTGGGCGGGCGAGTCAAAGTGCTTCCCGTGCCGTTAGCCTCAGTTCCTCGATTTAGCCAACACTAAATAAGGCTTTGGTCAACTCTAGGTCAAAACGGCTTCGTCGCTTCGCCGGTCGCCACGGTTGTCCACCCAACTCACGACGATCTTTTCACCAACCTTGCCGCCCTTGAAACTAAATTGGACAAACGGGTTTTTGGAAACTGCGGTACCCCATTGGGCACTCATGACGGTCTTCCCGTTCCAGGTAGCGGTGATATTTTGAATGAACCAGGCAGGAATCGTTTTGCCAGTGGCATCCTTACGCTGACCACTTTCCATTTCATGGGCGACCAACACCCGAACAATGGTTTTATCACCTTGCACCTGGGCCCGCATTCGCATGGGATCTGACATCTTATTTCCTCAATTCCTAAGCGCCGCAACCACCCAGGGTTACCTTGACATCTCTGACGGCATAGAAAAATTTATCTCCCGCTTTGGCAAGCACGTAGACATTGGACGACTGCGCCATTTTGATATTGATCGAAACATTTGCCTCGGTGCCCGCGGGGATGTCGAACACAGCAGCCAAAGCATTGGGATTTTTGTCAACCACAAAAGCTATCTGCGTGGTGTTAGGAAGATTGCTTTGAGCACCAATACGCACCATGCTGCCATTTTCGGAAATCTCCGGCGCTTGCAACAACAGGTCTTTGCTTTCAACTGGCGCACCAGACGCGCCAAGAGTCCTAGCCGCCTCTGCAAAAGTCCGGGTTTCGAACGCCGCCTTATTCCAGCCAGGTGATGATTGAGCGCGAGCCGAGTGGCTTAGTGGCAAGCCTGACGCCAAGGCCCAGAGCACGGCCGTCGCACCGCTACCATTGCCCAAAAAATCACGACGTTCCATAGCTAAAGTCCTTAGGTGCGCCAACGCTGTTAACAACAAAACAGAGTATGAGAGGCTTTGGCTGCTTAATAAGGGTAGCGCTTTCGAATTCCACTGGTATCACTGGTGGTACTAGTGGTACTAGTGGTACCAAGACTACCTCTGACCCTGGTACATCCTGACAAAGCGCGATACGCCACTCGAAATCGCGATGCCCAGCACCCCTACCTAAACTGGTAGCGAGCAGACCTCACCCGTGGGCGGCAAACCCAGCTGGCTTTTTGCCTCGGCAACAGTAGTCGTGTGGGCCAGAGCCACGCCGTTTTTGACAGCAGTGAGTTCAGCCAGAATCGAGATAGCAATTTCAGGGGGGGTCTTGCTGCCCACATAAATACCGATAGGCCCGTGCAGCCTGGCCAACTGAGCGGTGGTCAGATGAAAATGCTCCGCCAGCCGTTCGCGGCGCCTCTGATTATTCAAGCGGGAACCGATAGCACCGACATAAAAAGCCTCAGACCGCAGTGCCTCCATCAGGGCTAGATCGTCGAGCTTGGGATCGTGTGTCAGCGCAATCACCGCGCAACGCGCGTCGAGCTTCATGGCCTGCACGACATCGTCGGGCATTTCGGATTGCAAAGCCACCCCCGCCACATGCCAGGACTCCCTGTACTCCTGACGGGGATCGCATACCGTGACGGCGTAGTCCATGCCCTGCGCAATTTGCGCCACAAAACGCGATAACTGGCCTGCGCCAATGATGAGCAAACGCCAGCGCGGGCCATGCAAAGTTACCAAGGCCGTTGCGGATACCTGCATGGACTGGCTCGCCGATGCGGTACACAGAGTCACCGCACCGGTTTTCAGATCTACACGGCGGGCCACTAACTCACCCGCCTCCAGACGCCTCAACAAGGTGTGCAGTTGACTGGCGGCCGACAAAGGCTCAATCGCCAACTCGATAGTTCCGCCGCATGGCAAGCCGAAACGGTGCGCCTCGTCGGCGGCAATGCCATAGGTCACGATGGCAGGCAAAACATGTTTGAGTCCTTCGGTCTTGGCCCGCGCGATCAAGTCGTCTTCAATACAGCCTCCCGACACCGACCCCACGACCCGGCCATCTTCACAAATCGCGAGCATGGAACCTTCCGGGCGGGGACTCGATCCCCAGGTTTTAAGCACCGTCACGAGTTCGCAGTGCAAGCCGGCATCCAGCCAGTGCGCGCAAGTTTTCAGAACTTCCAGGTCGATGTTGTCCATGCTTCAAAACTTACCACAAATAAGGCTCACAGCTGTCATTGACCAGCAATCCGGTCGCGTATCTGCTGCAGGGCGGCCGGATCGTCCATCGTGGTCAGGTCGCCCGCATCACGTCCTTCGCACACTGCCTGAATCGCACGGCGCAACAATTTGCCACTGCGGGTCTTGGGCAGGGCCGCAACAAAACGCACGCGCGACGGACGCGCCACCGCACCCAGGTCGCCATCGACCCGCTTCATGATCTCGCCTTCAAGCTTCATGGTGGACGCGGAGTCATTCAACACGGCAGAATCCCGCAGCACCACAAAAGCCATGGCAACCTGCCCTTTCAGCGCATCGGCTACTCCGACCACGGCAACTTCGGCTACAGCCTCGTGACCCGAGATGCTTTCTTCAATCTCGCGCGTGCCCAGCCGGTGCCCCGCTACGTTGATCACATCATCGGTACGACCCAGTATGAAGTAGTAGCCGTCTGCATCCCGAATGCCCCAATCGAAGGTGCTGTACACCATCTTGCCGGGTACCGATTTCCAGTAGGTGTTGACAAAGCGGGCATCGTCTTTCCAGATGGTCTGCATGAAGCCCGGAGGAGTTGGGCCTTCGAGAACCACCACCCCTTTTTCGTTGGGCTGGGTCAATTCTTCACCAGTCGCTTCGTGCAGTAGCTTGACGCGATAGCCATACATGGGAACGCCCGGGCTACCGAATTTGCTGGGGGTTTGCTCGACGCCATTGGCCACCGTGAGCAAAGGCCAACCGGTTTCGGTCTGCCAATAGTTGTCAATGATGGGCACATTGAGCCCCTCGCTGATCCAGCGCGCCGTCGGCTCATCGAGCGGCTCGCCCGCCAAAAATAAAGCCCGCAGACTGGACAGGTCATACTTTTTAAGGAGTGCCGGATCTTGCTTTTTCAACACGCGCACCGCTGTCGGCGCACTGAACATAGCTGTGATCTTGTACTTTTCAACCATGCTCCACCAAATGCCGCCGTTGGGTTGACCGTCCATCCCTTGCGTGGGCAGACCCTCATACATGATGGTCGCCATGCCCGCAATCAGCGGACCGTAGATGATGTAGCTGTGGCCAACGACCCAACCGATGTCGCTGGTCGAAAAGTAAGTTTCCCCGGCTTGCCCATCAAAGATGTGTTTCATGCTGGCGGCCAGCGCTACTGCATAGCCGCCAGTGTCACGCTGTACGCCTTTGGGTTTACCGGTGGTACCGCTGGTGTAGATGGTGTAGCTGATATCGGTCGACTCAAGCCATGCACAGGGCACCTGCGCCTGCAAGTGTTTTTCACGCAGTGCCCCCCAATCATGGTCTCGACCTGCTATTAATTCCATAGCAGATAGCCCTCGGTCCACCATCAACACCGCAGCCGGCTTATGAGCGGACAAGCGTATGGCCTCGTCCAACAATGGTTTATAGGCCACTACCTTGCCGCCCCGTGAACCCGCATCGGCGCTGATGATGACTGTTGGCGTGGCATCTTCTATTCGCGAAGCCAGCGAACCGCTGGCAAAACCACCGAAGACCACACAGTGAATAGCGCCTATGCGGGCGCAGGCCAGCATGGCGAACGCTGCTTCGGCAATCATGGGCATATAAATCAACACCCGATCGCCCTTTTTCACCCCCAGCGCCTGCAGGCTGGCTGCCATACGCTGCACTTCACGGTGCAAGTCCCTAAAGCTGTAGGTTATTTCAACGCCGGTTTCGCTCGATACGTATATCAGTGCAGACTGATCGGGTCGATCTTTAAGGTGACGGTCTACCGCGTTATGACATAAATTGGTTTGCCCGCCCTCATACCAGTGAACAAACGGTGGATTGTCATGGTTGCAGACTCGATTGAAAGGCTTGAACCAATCAATCAGACGGGCCTGCTCGGTCCAAAATGCATCAGGCTGATCTATCGACTGGCGGTAAAAGTCGGCGTAGCGAGTCATGGGTAGTCTCCAAATTTATTTTTAAGCTAACTCATATCTTTACAAGGACGCGGCCCCTTACCCTGCCCGCCATCAAATCGGCTGCTTTTTCCACAGCGCGGGCAAGTGGTATTTCTTCTACCATGGCTTCAAGTTTGCTCGGGTCAAGGTCCATGGCCAACCGGTTCCAAGCCTGCTGGCGTTTTGCTAGGGGCGCCATCACGCTGTCAATGCCCGCAAGCGTCACGCCACGCAAGATAAAAGGCATCACGCTTGACGTAAAGTCCGCGCCCTGAGCCAACCCGCAAGCAGCTACCACGCCGCCATAGCGGGTTTGAGCGCAGGCATTGGCCAGGGTGTGCGATCCCACAGCGTCCACTACAGCGGCCCAGCGTTCTTTTTGCAGCGGCTTGCCCGGTGAGGACAACTCTGCCCGATCAATCACGCTGGCGGCACCGAGTTGCTTGAGGTAAGGCTCCTCGGTGGCCTTGCCGGTGGCGGCAACCACGTTGTATCCGAGCTTGCTCAGAAGGGCCACCGCAACGCTGCCCACACCACCGGTCGCACCTGTCACTAGGACTTGACCCGCATCGGGTTTGAGGCCGCTTTGCTCCAGGGCCATGACACACAGCATGGCGGTATAGCCTGCCGTGCCGATCGCCATCGCTTGACGAGGCGTGAACGCGGCGGGCAGCTTGACCAGCCAGTCGCCCTGCAAGCGGGCACGTTCAGCCAGGAGTCCCCAGCGGGTTTCGCCCATTCCCCAGCCATTGTGAACATAACTGTCGCCGACCTTCCAGTTCGGGTGAGAGGATTCCAAAACCGTGCCGGAGCCGTCCACGCCGGCCACCATTGGCCAGCTTCGAACGACCGGCCCAGAGTTGGTGATCGCGAGACCGTCCTTGTAGTTAAGGGTCGAATACTCCACCCTCGCCAGCACGTCGCCGGCGGGCAGCTGCGACTCCTCAGTCTGAGTCAAGGCCGCCGAAAATCCACTTTCGGATTTGGTAAGTTGAAGCGCTGTAAACACTATGAATCTCCCGGCTCAGCCATGCGGGTCAAGAGCAACATGCTTAGTCGCAGGCCAGCTTATTGCAGTGATTATGAATGAGCTGCTCACACCGGCAGGATGCAGTAAACACTGGCCCGGTCACTCCGGAAATGCGTCGCCTGCATTCGAATGTGCACCCCATTCACCTTTCGTTTGTACCCCCGGTTCGGGCTGGCAGTCAATATCCCCTGTTGTACGCCGTTGCAGCGCCATTCCTCGATTTACCAATAAAAAAGGCCTCTAGGAATCGCTCCCTAGAGGCCTTTGTCATACCTAATGGTCGGTGTGAAAGGATTCGAACCTTCGACCCCTTGCACCCCATGCAAGTGCGCTACCAGGCTGCGCCACACACCGAAAACGAGAGTATACGCGGTGAGCGTCAGTGGGTAGCGCTGAGCAGATCGCGGATTTCAAACAATTCACGTCGGACCAGTTGAAGTCTCTGTTGGGCCAAATTACCGTGCGGCAAATCGGCACCGTCATGGGCGGGCTCGCTGTCTTCAAAATCAGTGGAATCGCCGAAGTCATCCAGTACGGAGTCAAGCCCCTCAATCACATCCACGCCATCCAGCATGACCTCGCCATTTCGCAGCTTGTCGCCCTCAACCTGAACGATCTCATGAAGCTTGTTGCGGGCGCCGCTGATGGTGAATCCCTGGTCATACAGCAAATCCCGGATTCTGCGAATCATCAGGACCTCATGGTGCTGGTAATAGCGGCGGTTACCACGCCTTTTCATGGGACGCAGTTGTGTAAACTCCTGCTCCCAATAACGAAGCACATGAGGTTTGACGCCGCACAAGTCACTGACTTCACCGATGGTGAAATAGCGCTTTGCAGGAATAGGTGGAAGGGATTTCTCCAATTAAATCAATACGCTAAAGACGAAACCTGCAAATCTACTCTAAGTCTAAACTTAGTGCAAAGCGTTATCGAGCTTTTTTGAAATGTGTTGTGTTGTCACAAATTTGACATTTTTTAACAACAACTCTGTAGCCAGAGGTACGAATCTCCGCTTCGTGTCAGATGGATTCCCTGATGCAAGTCAGACTACTTCTGCATCACCCTGGATCTGATCTTTAAGCTTGTGACTGGCGTGAAAAGTCACCACACGACGCGCGTCAATGGGAATAGCCTCTCCGGTGCGCGGATTACGGCCGGGTCGAGGCGCCTTGGTACGAATCTGAAAGTTGCCAAAACCAGAAATCTTGACGTCGTTGCCCTCAACCAGGCTGTCGGAGATCAGATCAAAAAAAGCGTCGATCATGTCCTTGGATTCGCGCTTGTTGAGCCCAATTTGCTCGAACAGCAACTCCGCCAGATGGGCTTTGGTCAATGCTGGCGTTTCCAGACTTTCGATAGAAAATTCCATCATTTTGCTCCTCCAGATCGCTGTTTTTTTAGATTTTCAGGTCCGCAAGCGAGCTTGCAAGTCACGCGTGAGATGGGCCAAAACGCCAGCCAAAGCCGATTCGATGTCAGCTTCGGTCAGTGTAGTGGCGTCACTGGAAAGCACCAAGCGTATCGCGAGGCTTTTTTCGCCCACACCCAGGCTTGAGCTTCCTGGCTGTGGCCGATAAATATCGAAGAGGGTCGCGCCCCTCAGTAAACCCTGGGAGTCGGCCCCATGAACACACGCCATCAGTTCAGCATAGGTAGCGTGCTCGGGAACAATCACGGCCAGGTCGCGTTCAACAGCCTGCAACTTGCTAACCGGCAAGAAGCGCGGGACCCGACGCGCAAGCACCGCTTCAAGATCCAGCTCAAACATCAGTGGTGCGGCGGGCAGTTCGTGCGACTGACGCCACTGCGGATGCAATTCGCCCACTACGCCTATCGGTTGTCCATGGATAAAAACCTGGGCGCAGCGCCCTGGATGCATGGCCGGATGTTCAAAAGGGAAAAATTTGGCGACAAGCGGCGCGAGCAAGGCTTCCACATCAGCTTTGATGTCAAAGAAGTCGACCGATTTTTCTGGCTTATTCCACTGCAACGGCGCACGAGGCCCATAAGCCAAGCCGGCTACGCGCATGGGTTGGTCAAACCCGGCCACCGTAGCGTCCGTGTTGAGGCTGTCCGGGTCACGCAAAAATACCCGACCCACTTCAAACAGGTTCACACGCGACGTTCGGCGGTCAAGGTTAAATTTAAGAGCCTGTAGCAACGATGCCAAAAGCGACGAGCGCATCACGCTCATTTGACTGGCGATCGGGTTAAGAAGCCTGATGGGATTGCGATTGCCAGCCAGCTCATGCTCCCATCGTTCTTCAACAAAACTAAAGTTGATGGTTTCCTGGTAACCAAGAAAAGCGAGCAGGCGACGCACAGCATAAGGGCCACGCTCAGCCTCAGGACGGATTCGGGCGACGATGGGTGCCAGAGGCGGAGTCGCTGGCAGGTTGTTGTACCCGACCATACGCACGACCTCCTCAATCAGGTCTTCTTCAATTTGCAGGTCAAATCGGTGGCTGGGTGGGGTGACCGTCAGGATGCCTTGACCTTCCACAACTGCTAAACCCAGGCGCTGAAGCGCACCCAGGCACTGCGGCTGGCTCAACGGCATACCAATCACTTTTTCGGCACGTGCCACACGCAGGGTGACGGGTTTCGCCACGGGCATGTTGACCTGAAAATCGTCTACCGCGCCGCAGACCGTCTCTGGCGTGCCGCAAATGTCGATGATGAGCTGGGTGATACGTTCAATATGTTCGACGGTTTGCCCTGGGTCTACACCACGCTCAAAGCGATGACCAGCATCAGTTGAAAAGTTGTACCGGCGTGAACGGCCCGCAATGGCCTTGGGCCACCAGAAGGCAGCTTCGACATACACGTGCTTGGTGTCGTCCGACACAGCAGTCGCATCGCCGCCCATGATGCCAGCTAGGGATTCGACCTGGCTATCGTCGGCGATCACGCCAACGTTTTCATCTACCGATACGGTATTGCCATTGAGCAGCTTCAGTGTTTCGCCAGTCTTGCCCCAGCGCACATCCAGTCCGCCGCGAATCTTATCGAGGTCGAAAATATGTGAGGGCTGGCCCAGCTCGAACATCACATAGTTTGAAATATCCACCAGCG